>NZGY01000059.1 GCA_002689605.1 Filomicrobium sp. | reverse complement strand
GGATGTCCTCAGCCGCATCGCCGATCACAAGATCAATCGGATCGACGAGTTGTTGCCTTGGCGATATGCTCAGCAGAGCTAAGCTCGGACGCTCACGCTAACACTCTGAATGTAGCAATACGAGAAGTGCGCCAAATTTCCCGCGGCCTCCGTCCTGGTATTCTGGATGATTTAGGGCTTGCCAAGGCGCTTGAAAGTCTTGCGGACGATTTTGCCCAGAGGACAGGGATCGATGTCGATCTTGATACCTCGCCCGTGGGTGATCGAGTTTGTTCGGAAGCAAAGACCACCTTGTTCCGGATTGCTCAAGAAGCATTTACAAATATAGAGCGGCATGCCGAAGCAACAAAAGCCAAGCTGCAATTGGAAACGAGTTGGCGAAAAGTTCGCATGATGGTAGCGGATAACGGCAAGGGGTTCGACCTGGTTGCAGTCAGAAAAGGGGGTGGGAGCGACGCGGGGATTGGGATGCAGAATATTAAGGAGCGTATTGATCACTTTCAAGGGCAGCTGAATATAAATTCAACCAAAAGCGGAACCAGAATAGAGGTTGCGTTACCTTTCCAATAAGCAGACCTGAGACGATAGCAGCAATACGAAAGGCAAATTGGAATGCAAACGATTGCTCCCAAGATTGGCATCGTCATTGCTGACGATCACCCGTTGGTGCTTGAAGGAGTGCGTTCGAGTTTAGAGACGTTCGAACACATCGAAATTCTTGGAACCGCAAGCATTGGTAGGGACCTACTTGAACTCGCATCCCGACTTCAATCAGACATTGCTGTACTCGACATCAATATGCCGGACTTGAACGGCCTAGAAGTGACATCTGAGCTCAAAACAGTGATGCCAGAAGTCAAAGTTTTAATTCTGAGTATGCATGACGATGATGAATACGTGGCGACTGCGATAGAGGGCGGTGCGCGCGGCTATGTTCTGAAAGACGTGTCAACCAAAGAGATTGTAACGGCGATAGATGTCATTTACGGAGGTGGCATGTGTTTCTGTTCTGGCATCGTGGACCGAATTGCTTCGCTTCCACGAACTGCGATGAGTCGAGACGACCTTACATCAAGAGAGCATTCAGTCTTACTCTTGATTTCAGACGGCCTTAGCAACAGAGAGGTTGCTCGCGAGCTGGATATCTCGGTGCGAACAGCTGAGACGCATCGCAAGAATATCAAGAAGAAGCTTGGTATCGTCTCAACAGCTGGTCTTACGCGCTATGTTATCGAAAACAAGTTGCGCTAGAGAATCTCTAGAGGGGAGCCACTGATCAACCAGCAGCCAATCTGGCTGCTAGCGATCCAACTGCTGCCACAACTAGCCTATTTATATTGATCGCTGCAAGCGTGCACAATGCCCTTTGACTAAGCTCCGACAGCACGATATCGATGTTGGAAGATAGTCGATAGCGGCGTGGTTGTGTTCTAGCTAAACTTGCTCAAATCAGGCGGCGAACACGTGAGTTGGGGGAATTAAGATCATGGTAGGCTGGTACGTTGTTAATACACTGCCACATCAGGAAAGACGGGCGGACGAGAATCTGCGTCGCCAGAAGTTTTCGACGCTCTTGCCAGTAACAAAGCGTACACGGCGCCATGCGCGAAAAATGGATACTGTGTTGTCGCCGATGTTTCCTGGGTATCTGTTCGTGCAACTGGATCTCAAGACTCAGGCTTGGTCGTCAATCAACGGCACGTTCGGTGTTAAGCGACTCCTTAGTAACGGATTGCAGCCCACTCAGATTTCATCAGAGTTTGTATCGGCGCTGCAGGATACAATAGACGATGAAGGGATTGCAGCCGTGCCTGCCCCTGCTTTGCAGCCCGGGCAGGAGGTGAGGATATCCTCGGGGCCTTTTGCAGATTGCATTGCAGCCGTTTTGCATCTGTCACCCGGGGAACGGGTGAAGCTTCTCTTAAATGTACTTGGTGGAAGCGTGTCAGCAACTATTCCGCAGCGCTCAGTCGTCCCCTTATAAGCCAGGTGCCATTCAGCCAGGCTCGGATTCATCATCAGCAACGCGGAGAATGTATTTCCCGTAATCCGATTTCTCGAGCTCTTGTCCGAGTAAGCGCAACTGTTGCTGGTCAATAAAACCACGCCGGTAAGAAATCTCTTCCGGGCAGGCGATTTTAAGTCCTGTTCGCTTCTCAATTACGCGCACGTACTCTGTGGCTTCAGTCAATGAGTCGGGCGTGCCGCTATCTAGCCAGGCGTTGCCTCTACCAAGTTGTTCAACGTACAACTGGCCGCGTCGCATGTACTCCGCGTTAGTATCCGTAATTTCGAGTTCGCCACGCGCTGACGGCTCTTGATTGCGAGCTATCTCGATGACTTGATTGTCATAGAAATACAGCCCGGTCACGGCGAGGTTCGACTTTGGTGCAGCTGGCTTTTCTTCGATCGATACAGCCTTGCCCTGAGCATCTAACTCGATAACACCATAGCGCTCTGGGTTAGCAACGTGATAGGAAAATATGGACGCTCCACTTTGACGGGAGCCGGCATTCTCAAGTTTGGAACTGAGATCGTGGCCATAAAAAATGTTGTCGCCAAGGATAAGCGAAACATTGCTGTCCCCAACGAATTTTTCGCCGATGTGAAATGCCTGCGCCAAGCCTTCTGGCTTCGGCTGAGCAGCATACTTGATATCTAAGCCCCACTTTTTGCCGTCTCCTAGCAGCGCTTCGAACGCCGGCAGATCCTTTGGTGTCGAAATCAGTAGGATTTCTCGGATCGACGCCAATATCAAGGTCGACAAAGTGTAGTAGATCATTGGCTTGTCGTAGACTGGCAAAAGCTGTTTAGAGGTGACCAGCGTCATCGGATGGAGCCGTGTGCCCATACCGCCAGCGAGGATAATGCCCTTCATCGTCTAGAACTGCCTTTTTGGTAATGCCGTTTCAAATTGAAACAATTCACGCTACTGCTGCGCTAATCGTTCCACGCATACCTTAATGCCTGATCGCCAATCAGCAAGAACGATACCAAATTTCTCTTTGGCTTTGAGACAATTTAGTCGTGAATTGGGCGGACGCTGCGCTGCCGTCGGAAACTCCGCGGTTTTAATGGCCTCTACTGGCGCGGATGCGAGGCCGCATTGTTCGGCATGGAGCATCGTCTGGATGGCAACATCGTACCAGCTGGCCTCTCCGCCGTTGGCGAGATGATAAACGCCCCAATCAACTTCGGATCGCTGATCGTTTATGGCTATTGCCAGCTCAATGAGACCGGTCGCGAGATGTGGAGCGTAAGTCGGCGATCCAATTTGATCACTAACGACGCGGAGTTTTGGATGCTCGCCTGCTAGTCTCAGCATGGTCTTGCAGAAATTCTTGCCAAACGGACTGACAATCCAGGCTGTGCGCGCGATAATCGAATGAGGCTGCCCTGATCGAACTTCTTTCTCGCCTGCAAGTTTGCTCCTGCCATAGACGGAAGTTGGGGCAACAGGATCGTTCTCTTTGTATGGACTATCACTTCGACCATCGTAGACATAGTCAGTGGAGATATGGATCAGTGGCAGGTTGTTCGAAGACGCGGCTTTGGCCAATGCTCGCGCTCCATCACAGTTGACTGCAAACGCTGCAGCTTCGTCGCTTTCGGCATGATCAACTGAAGTGTATGCTGCTGCATTGATAATGACATCAGGGGACGTGCGGTCAATCGCTGGTTGCAGAGTTTCCGGTTTGAGCAAATCCAGCTCTGGCCGACCGAGGCATGTAATATGGCACTCTTTTGACGAGAGTTCGGCAAGCGATTGAGCAACCTGCCCGCTGTTACCGGCTATGAGTAGGCGCATGTTACGCGCTCTCTTTCGTTTCGATCAGTCCGAGGCGCTGGCCACTATAAACTTTTTCGCGCAGCGGCTGCCACCACGACGCATTGTCGAGGTACCATTGTATGGTCTTTTCAATGCCTGTTTCGAAGTTTTCTTGAGCCCGCCAACCAAGCTCAGTCTCGAGCTTCGTAGCATCGATGGCATACCGCTGATCGTGGCCTGGGCGATCAGTCACGAACTTGATGAGATTGCGCCGGGGCTGATACCTTGGCACAAGGCTATCAAGCGTATCACAGATACGCTCGACGACGTGGAGATTAGTCCGCTCGTTCCTACCCCCGACATTGTAGGTCTCGCCAAGCCGCCCCTTGCGAACAATCAGTTCTAGCGCCCGCGCGTGGTCATCGACGTACAGCCAGTCGCGGATGTTCTGGCCGTCTCCATAAACGGGCAGTTCTCTACCATCGAGCCCGTTGAGTATCATTAAGGGGATAAGTTTCTCCGGAAAATGGTACGGTCCGTAGTTGTTCGAACAATTCGAAACGACGACTGGAAGACCATATGTTCGATGCCAAGCTAAAGCCAAATGGTCTGAGGCTGCTTTGGATGCCGAATATGGGGAAGAAGGATCGTATGGCGTGTCTTCTAGAAACAAACCTTCTGCGCCGAGGCTTCCATAAACCTCGTCCGTTGAAACATGTAGAAAGCGGAAGGCGTCCCTTTTATCGGTTGCCGCTTTCGACCAATAGGCTCGTGCAGCTTCAAGCAGCGTAAAGGTGCCAACTATGTTGGTGTGTATGAAATCGCCTGAACTCGTGATCGACCGGTCAACATGACTTTCAGCCGCGAGATGCATTACGGCATCCGGCTGATATAGGTCGAAGACTTTGTCCATGGCTGATCGATCAGCGATATCTGCTTTGACGAAATCATAGCGATCCGAATTGGATACGGGCATAAGCGACGAAAGGTTTGCTGCGTAGGTCAGCTTGTCGACAACAACAACGCGATCCGCTGTCTCGTTAATCAGAAATCGGCAGACTGCCGAACCTATAAAACCTGCACCGCCTGTAACGACAATCGTGCGGCTCATACTTTACTTTCCGCATAAGTAAAATAAACTGGATGTTCACTCAGCGGCGCATTTTCAAGGTCTTTGTTAGACAGTTGCGCTCGCTCTCTTGGAATGGTCCAGTCAATTCCAAGTTCTGGATCATCAAACTGGATGCCACGTTCGTTTGCCGGGTCATAGAAATTCGTTACTTTATAAATAACTTCAGTATCTGGCTCCAAAGTGCAGTAGCCGTGGGCAAAGCCGACAGGCACCCAAAACTGCTCCCAGTTCTTTGCTGACAAGACCCGCGCCACGTGCTGACCGAAAGTTGGTGAGCCATGGCGGATGTCGACGGCAACATCAAGAATCGAGCCACGCGCAACGCGCACGAGCTTGCCTTGTGCAGAGGGGGGCAGTTGAAAGTGCAATCCCCTCAATACTCCGGATGAGCGGGACAAGACGTGGTTGTCTTGCACGAAGGTGTACTTCAGCCCGTTGTCTTCCCAAGCTGAAGCATTGAATGTTTCACAAAAGAAACCTCGATCGTCCCGGAAGATCTTTGGCGTAACCACCTTAACGTCCGGGATGTCAAGTGCTCTGATCTGCATCGCGCTCTTGTGTGCAGTTGTCTCTGATTCTTTGTAGGTTGTGTCAGTCCGTTCGGATGGCGAACTTCGATTGTGTAGCATCTTTGTAGAATGCCTGCACCGTCTCCTGCGAATACTCGTTAAGATCCTTGCCCACCAGAGATAGCTTTTTGATAAACTCGTTTGGAGACGTAATAATATGGCAGCCCATATCGTTAGCTTGGTAAATGTTAACGAATTCGCGTGTGCTCGCCCACAGAAGTTCGGCCTTAGGTCGCGATTTTAGAATCTCCAAGCACTCAGTCATGGGTGGTATGGGGTCAATTCCAGTGTCCGCAATGCGGCCAGCAAACACTGACACGATTGCACCAGTATCAGGAGATAAAGCGTCCGCTACTTGTTCGACTTGTTCTGGCGTAAAGATGGCCGTGATGTTCAGTACAACGCCTTCACTTGAGAGAGTCTTTATGACCTCGCCAGCAAATTCACCTTTGGTATTCGTAACCGGTACCTTGGCATTAACGTTACCGCCCCAGGACGCGATTGCCCGACCTTGCTTAATCATGGTCGGAAAATCATCCGCGAATACCTCAAAGGATACGGGCTTGTCTGGAATAGCCTCAAGAACACGCTTCGCAAAAGCTTCGTAGTCCGTCTCGCCCGCCTTGGCGATCAGAGATGGGTTTGTCGTAAAACCACTGACCATGGGGTTCTTCGACATCTCGATGATGCCGTCGTAGTCGGCCCCATCCGCAAAGATTTTGACTTTCAGTTCTTCCAACGTGCGCATCATTGCTACCTTGATAAAGTTATTCGTCTTGGGTTTCGGGAAGACTTCTAAGCGTTTACGTCGACGACCACTCGGCCCTTCACCTGTCCCTTCAGGATATCTCTCCCTAGTCCGGGTAAATCGGACAGTGTTGCGGATTGTATCATTGCATCCAGCTTGTCCATTGGCAGGTCAGATGCAATCCTCTGCCAGGCTGAGTTGCGGTTCTCATAGGGCTGCATTACGGAGTCGATACCAAGTAGGTTCACGCCTCTCAGTAGAAACGGGATCACAGTTGTATCGAGCTTGTTGCCACCTGCGAGGCCAACTGCAGCGACAGAGGCGCCGTATTTCATCTGCGTCAGCACATTTGCAAGCATGGCCCCGCCAACTGCATCCACGCATCCTGCCCACTGTTCTTTCTCAAGCGGCTTTCCGCTTGGCGTGTCGATATCACCACGCGCAACAATGCTCTTCGCACCCAAGCCGGTTAGATAGTCGGCTTGTTCGGGGCGACCAGTAACAGCTGCAACGTCATAGCCGAGCTTTGAGAGGATGGCGGTGGCAACCGAGCCCACACCACCTGCTGCGCCGGTCACCAATACATCGCCCTGCCTTGGCTGCAGGCCCTGAGCCTCCAGAGCCATCACAGCCAGCATCGACGTAAACCCGGCTGTGCCGACTGCCATTGCCTGTCTGGTTGTCAGGCCGGCTGGGAGAGGCACCAGCCAGTCAGCTTTTACTTTTGCCTTTTGCGCATAGCCGCCCCACCAGACTTCGCCAACGCGCCATCCGGTCAGCACAACTTTGTCGCCTGGCTTATAGCGGTCGTCGCTGGAAGCTTCGACGGTGCCGGCAAAATCAATACCAGGTACATGTGGGAAGTTACGTACTAACCCGCCGATACCATTGATGCACAATCCATCTTTATAATTGACAGTAGAGTATTCGACAGCGACCGTGACATCACCTTCTGCAGGAAGTTGCGCCTCGTTAAGATCGGCGACTCCAGCAACAGCCTTTCCGTCGTCATTCTTCTCGATCAGAAGTGCCTTAAACCCCATTGCGCCATTCCTTCGCCATCATCGTTTTCGTCGCAACCAATTTCTAACATCTTCGTCGACGATTTCGCGCCGGAACGCAAGACATTGTCGGAGTTCACGCGCATGTCGTTCTGGCCGGAGGCCTCTTATTCGGCTAATAATCGAGGGTGCATCCTTGGCACAGATTTAACCAACTCAGCTTATGACCCCCTGACACTTGATATTTCATATTTTAAGGCCGCTGGCCTGCCCCGCAAGCATGTGACGCCAGGCGAGACACTGTTTTTAGAGGATGATGCGGGGGACTGCATTTACATTGTCCTCAGTGGAACGATCAATATCGTAACATTTGGCCGTGAACTGGAAGATGTTGGTCCCGGTGGGGTTATCGGCGAGATCGCTTTGATTGATGACGGGCTTCGCAGCGCGTCTGCTATCGCAGCCGAGCAAAGCGAGGTACTCGTTGTCGATCGAGATGCTTTTCGGGAACTGGTGCGCGACAAGCCTCAGTTTGCATTGGATGTTATGCGCATCATGGCCGGTCGCGTGCGTCAGTCGACGCCGGAAGGAAAGAAGTTATCCCCGAATTGGTCCCCCGACCAATAGCCACTAAAGAGAACTGCTCAGATGGCCTGGGCCGCTGCCACACCGCTAGCCCAGGCCCACTGGAAGTTATAGCCACCCAACCACCCGGTCACATCAACGCACTCGCCAATGAAATAGAGCCCCGGCACTGTCTTGCTCTCCATGGTTCGTGATGACAGTTCATTCGTGGATATGCCTCCAGCTGTCACCTCGGCTTTCGCGTAACCTTCGGTGCCTGTTGGCTCTAAGGTCCAGGTCCGCAGAAAGCCCTCGATCTCTCGCAGTGACTTGTCAGTTGCGCGACCCATTTCTTCAATATCAGCCCCATTTTCCGCTAAACGGTTGGCGAGGGCCTGGGCTAAACGGACTGGCAAGTAGTCTGATAGAATAGTTCTGAGCGCAGCCTTGGGCTTTTCGCGCTTCTTCTGCACGAGCCAGCCAGAGTCAAGTTCAGGGTTAAGGTCTAACGTAATCCTTTGATTGGGTTTCCAATAAGAAGATACCTGTAAAATGGCGGGGCCAGACACGCCGCGATGGGTAAACAGAAAAGCTTCTTTGAACTTTGCTTTGCCGCAGCTTGCAAATACGTCCGCCGAAACTCCTCTTAATTCCTTGAGATCTTCATCTCCATTGCCGAGCGTAAGTGGTACCAATGCCGGGCGTGGCTCGACGATCGATAGATCGAATTGCTTCCCGATTTCATAAGCAATTCCGGTTGCCCCCATTTTCGGAATAGAAGGGCCTCCTGTTGCGATAACTAAGGCTTGTGCCTCAATGTTGCTGCCCGCGAGGTTGACCTTGATACCGTTCTCCGTTCGCTTGATGTCTGATACAGGTGCACCAAGTCTAACAGCCACTTGTCCCTTCGTGCATTCTTCAAGCAGCATGGCAACGATTTGCTTCGCTGAGCCATCACAGAACAGCTGCCCAAGTGTCTTTTCGTGCCAGGTAATTCCATGGCTCTCTATGAGCGCGATAAACTCAGCTGGCTGGTAGCGGCCTAGTGCGGATTTAGCGAAATGCGGGTTGCTTGAGATGAAACAGTCAGGGCGCGTGTATCGGTTTGTGAAATTACAGCGGCCACCACCGGAGATCAGGATTTTCTTACCTGCTTGGTCAGCATGATCAATCAGGAGTATCTTCTTGCCGCGTTGGCCTGCGACAGCAGCGCACATCATACCGGCCGCACCTGCGCCGAGCACGATCGCATCGTATTGCTCAACCTGCGTTGTCATCATGATCTAATGAGAATGCGCTGCGTACGCTATGCGACAGCATCTGAGATGACAGCGTCAATGCTAACTGCCAGCTTATCGACAAGCTCTTCGATTTGCTCATCTTCAATGATAAACGGTGGCGCGAGCAAGACATGGTCCCCACGTCTCCCATCGATTGTACCGCCCATCGGGTAGCACATGAGGCCGGCTTCAAATGCCGCTTTTTTCACTTTTGCATAAATCTTGAGCGCCGGATCGAAAGGCTCTTTTGTTTCTCGATCCGCCACCAACTCCACACCTTGGAACAGTCCACGGCCCCGGATATGGCCCACGTGCGGATGTTGGCCAAAGCGTTCATTTAAGGCCGACATCAGTTTTTCACCCATAACTGGGACGCGCTCGATCAGACGTCGTTCTTTGAAGGCGGTCAGAACTGCAAGTCCGGCTGCGCAGGCAGCGGGGTGACCGAGGTAGGTATGACCATGTTGGAAAAAACCACTACCGTTCTCAACTGCTGCATAAACTTTACCGGAACAGAGCATCGCTCCAATCGGCTGGTAGCCGGCACCAAGGCCTTTGGCAATCGCAAGGATGTCTGGTGAAACGCCTTCTTGTTCACACGCGAATAGGGAGCCGGTGCGTCCCATCCCACACATGACCTCGTCAAGTATCAATAATATGCCGTGCTCATCGCAAATCTCTCGAATACGTTTGAAATATCCGGGCGCGGGAGCAACCGCACCAAGCGTCGCGCCCACAACAGGTTCCGCAATAAATGCCATCACATTTTTAGCGCCCAGGCGCTGAATTTCAGCCTCGAGCTCGTTTGCGGCCCTGAGCCCATACTCCTCTGGCGTCTCTCCATCCTGTTGTTCACGATACGCATAGCAGGGCGAGATATGAGATCCTTCGGTCAGAAGTGGTGCAAATGGCTCACGCCGCCACATGTTGCCACCGGCTCCCAGAGCACCGAGAGTATTGCCATGATAACTTTGCTTGCGGGCAATCAGGCGGTGACGTGACGGCTGACCAATCTCGATAAAGTACTGTCGGGCAAGTTTAATGGCTGCTTCGACAGCCTCTGATCCGCCTGAAACATAGTAGACCCGCTCAATGCCCTCAGGGGCGGAACNGATCAGGACNTCGGCGAGGGCTTCTGCCGGTTCGCTAGAGAAAAAACCGGTGTGGGCAAAGGCGAGCTTNTCCATCTGGCCTTTGACGGCATCAATGACCGTTTGGTCGCTATGACCAAGACAAGATACAGCCGCTCCGCAGGAGCCATCCAGATAGCGCTTGCCAGTACTGTCGATGAGATAGCATCCATCTCCAGCCACCGCGACGGGGGGCGTGTTCAATGAATGACGCGGAAAGACATGGGATGAGCGTGCTTCAGTCATGGCTCACTTTCTGGGTTCGCTATTGAGCTTTTGCTCAGTGTNANCGCACTGGAATTTCGAAGTTACCANTCTTGTCCAGGTCAAGGNCTGTTCGCAAGGGACAAATTAGGACAGTTCTTCCCTGAAACATCGCCGAATAGGGATCAGTTTCTCCAGNATTGNTGGTCCTGAGTGTTNGTTAACAGGNAGTGGGCGGGCCGNAAAATATCTTGCTTGCGACACGATTTGCTCCGTGGCGACATCNNCCAATATCTCAGTCGTTGGGAGAACAAAATTGTCGTTCTCAGCCAATGGCAACACGCCTCAGCGGTGTCAAAAACCGCTCCACAAAAAAACATGGGTGGANCGTCGTATTTCGTTGGGGAGCTGTACGAATGGCATTGCAAGAAGATTTCCGTCGGCAGGAGATGAATACTCCGTTCGCCGCACCTGTTCTATCNCAGTCTCGACGCACGCGCTCGACGCCCTATTCTGAGCGTGTATTGGCGGCCGGTGCCAAGGCTTTCACCGTTTACAATCACATGCTGCTGCCGAGCGTCTTCCGTTCTCTAGAGGAAGACTATTGGCATCTAACCGAGAAGGTCCAGCTCTGGGACGTGAGCGCGCAGCGTCAGATTGAGCTGGCTGGTCCGGATGCCATGCGATTGGCACAGCTGATGACGCCACGAGATATCACCACCAAATTCGATATCGGTCAGTGCAAGTATGCGCCACTCGTTGATCAGCATGGCGGGATGCTTAACGATCCGGTGATCATCCNCGTGGCGGAAGANCGTCTCTGGTTGTCTATNGCTGACTCTGACGTTCTACTTTGGGCCAAGGGGCTTGCGCTGGGCTTTNGCTTAGATGTCGACGTCACAGAACCGGATGTCTTTCCGCTGGCAGTGCAAGGTCCACTCGCCGAGGANCTAGTTGCCGATNTGTTTGGCGAGGAAGCGCGCNNCATACGCTTTTTTCGATCTGAGCTGTTGCAGTTCAACGGTATTGACTTGCGTGTCGCCCNATCTGGATGGTCAAAGCAAGGCGGATTCGAGATTTATCTCGACGTCCCTGCTATGGCTCACGATCTTTGGGACGCCCTGTGGCTTGCAGGCCAGAAGTACGACGTCCGCGCAGGTGGCCCTAATCTAATAGAGCGCATTGAGAGTGGTCTGCTGTCGTTTGGCAATGACATGACCCGCATGAACACACCACTTGAGTGCGGGCTCGACAAGTACTGCGCACTCGATTCCGATATTGAGTTCATTGGTAANCAAGCACTGCTTAAGCAGCGAGAAGCTGGCNTTCCACGAAGGCTATATGGCCTCGTATTGAATGGTGACCCTGTTCACCCAGCAACCGCTCCCTGGACTGTTTTCCAGTCAGATGTTCCNGTTGGATATGTGACAAGCGCAGTATACTCGCCGCGCTTCNGGCGGAACATCGCATTTGCAATGCTATCGGTCGATCACACTGATTTTAGCTCAACCATTGCAGTCGAAGATGAGCACGGTAACGCCACAGACGGTTACATCACTGAATTGCCGTTTGATACTTTGGCACTCGAAGATCAGTTGACGGCTTAACCNCAAATTGCGATTCGGCCACGCCCTCCGACTTCTAACGACCTGACACTCAAACCTTTTGTTGGTTCGGAGCATCCTTTGCAGTACTATCCTTGNNAGATCGAGGATAGTNNGTTGCTCTTCGGCTAACTACCTGAGCTAACGACAACAAAAGTGCATCGTTGGTAGGGAGCGGGCATGTCAGATTTGCTACGGGTTGAGGACCTAAGGGTTGGGTTCTCCCTGCATGGCCATGCCTTGGAAGTCGTTAAGGGCGTCAACTTCAGGATCAAGCCCGGCTCGGTTGTAGCCCTGGTCGGCGAGTCCGGATCTGGCAAGTCCGTTATTTCTCAGTCGGTTATGGGAATTCTGCCGAACTCTGCAAGCATTACTGGCGGTCGAATTCTATTCAACGACGAGCAGCAGGGTATCGCTCTCGACATCGCAAAGCTGGATCGCAACGGGAAGCAGATGCGGGATCTGCGCGGCGATCGCATNTCGATGATCTTCCAGGAGCCGATGAACTCGCTCTCGCCGCTCTACACTATAGGCAACCAAGTCCAAGAAGCACTGTCGATCCATAAGCAGCCGACCNGGAAGNAAGCGCGAGAGCGAACTGAGCATATGCTGAANCTGGTTGGTTTCCCGAACCCGACCAGAGCTTACGACATGTACCCGTTTGAGCTATCAGGTGGACTGCGCCAGCGCGCTATGATTGCGATGGCATTGATCTGCGAGCCAGCCTTGCTGATCGCTGATGAGCCGACGACAGCCCTTGATGTCACAATCCAGGCGCAGATCTTGGGACTGCTGAAAGATTTGCAGTCCGAGATTGGTATGGCCATTCTTTTGATCACGCATGATCTCGGCGTCGTGGCAAATATGGCAGATGAAGTGGTTGTCATCTATCATGGGGAGATCATGGAGGCCGGTCAGTCCGAGGCGATCTTCCGACAGCCAGAGCACAAGTACCTTAAGGCGTTGCTGCAAGCGGTTCCTCTGTTTGACATGAAACCGGACGAGAGGCTCGTGTCTCTGTAGAGATGAACCGGATCAGCAAGTGGTGACGCCGGACAAGGAGAGGCGCCCCTGTTCGGGATGGCGGCGCTTCCTGAGAATGATCTCGACGAGTGCCGATGTTGACGGGCCGATCTCTCCGGCCTGCCGGACAATCCGTTCCGGTGTCCAGCCGGCATACCGCTGATGCGCCTTCGGCATATGGTCGGGAACAGTCGTGTGCCTGCGGTTCGACGAAGAACGTATATGAGACGCAACGCGCTTAGCCCGATGGAACACTTCCACCGTGCGCGGCGTTGTTCGTGCCCAGACCTTCTCGCGCAGTAACTTATGCGGCACCGAGTAGTAGTGCTTGTCGACCTCGATATGATAGTCGAGGCTGACACGGCGCTCCGACCATTCGGCATAGGGGAATGGTTCTGCTGGCAACTGTTTGAGCTTCGGGTGATCAAGCTGATCGAACAAGTCCTGACGGCTGGCACCCAGATGCCGGGTGTGGCGGGCATTCAGCACGTCCAGGCATTCTCGGATAGCTTCATTCAGCTCAGCCAGTGAGAGAAAGCGCCGGTTGCGAAGCTTGGCGATGATCCAGCGCTCGATCAGCTGCACGCCGACTTCGACCTTGGCCTTGTCGCGCGGCTTGTAAGGCCGGGCCGGCACCACGGCCGTATCATAATGTGCTGCAAGATCGGCGCAGGTTCGATTGACTTGAGGTTCGTAGAAACAGGCTTTGGTGATCCCGGCCTTGAGATTGTCCGACACGACTTGCTCTGGCACGCCGCCGAAGAAACGGAAAGCCCGTTCGTGGGACGAGCACCAGTCCGGCAACGACTGGGTCAGCGTTGCCTCGGCATAGGTGTAGCTGGATGCGCCCAATACCGCGACGAACAGTTGGCAGGCATGTACTTCACCGGTCCGGCCATCGATCATGTCGATGGTCTGGCCGGCATAATCGACGAACATCTTCTCGCCGGCCGCATGGCGCTGGCGCATGGTCGGCGACAATCGGCCCTTCCACTGCCGATAACGATCGCAGAACTGCGAATAACCGTAGCCATCCGGATGGACCGCCCGGTACTCTTCCCACAACAGTGTCAAAGTCACCGACTTACGCCGCAACTCCCGGTGGATATGAGCCCAGTCGGGTTGCGGCCGCGATTGGCCATGACCCTGACCGGCGGACGAGAACATCCGCCGTTCGAGAGCGTCGTCATCCAGATCATCCGGCAGCGGCCAGCTGAGCCCTGCCTGCTTTGCACGCTCCAGATAGTCACCAATCGTCGACCGGCCGACGCCCACACTGGCCGCTATCTCGCGATGGCTCAGGCCGGCAGCCTTCAGCCGCAAAGTCTCTTTGATCTTCCGCATCGGCAATCTCTTCATCCGGCTCTCCCCGCTGCCCTAAAAAGGGCGCGAGACTAGCCCGCCAAAAGATCACCAACGGCACTGATCAACACCCATCCACAGCTTGTCCGGAT
>NZGY01000058.1 GCA_002689605.1 Filomicrobium sp. | reverse complement strand
AAGGTCGACTTCTTGAAGAAGCTGGCTCCATTTTTCTCCGCCTCCTCAAAGTACGGCTCGGTGACCTCTGACTTGAAGTATTCGGTCTCGAGCTGGTCGACCACCTGCAGCTTGATGGTGCTGCCTCCAAAGGTGTGGTTCTCGCGCACCCAGCCGCACCAAGTGCGCAGGGTCTCGTGCACGATCGGGTCTGGGTCCTTGAGCTCTCCGGACTTGATTGCAGGGAAGTCGTACCACCCGCCACAAGCAGTGCAGGCGCAGTTGCACGTGACAGTGCGGTTTGGCATGTTGTCGCAGCCGGTCGCGCAGTCGCGGTGGCGTCCGTCAGTGCAAGCGGCGCAGGTGCACAGGCATGCGGTGCAAACGCCGTTGGAGTAGGTGCAGTCCTCGCTGCAGAATTCGCACATGGTTGAGTTGTGCTTTGGCGGATGGATGCACCTCATTCCGCGGGACTTGCACACGGCACACGCGCACGGCTCATTCTCCTCTGTCGTGACGAATGGCGGATCGGGGCGAGAGCTCCAGCGAGGCGGCTCAAACCCGCGCCTCTCTCGCGCAGCCTCAGTGCAGCCGTCGGTGTCTTCCTGGTCGGTGGAGGCGTCATCAGCCCAGACGCCGTCAGCCCAGGCCTCGGCCTCGCTGAGGTCGAAGTCTCCTCCAACTTCGGCGAGGTCGTGGTCGCCAATGGTGTCAAAAATCACGTCGACGCTGGCACTGTGCTCGTCTTCTTCGTCGGCCCAGTCGGCGTCAATTGCGAGTCCGCTGTCTGAGGCTCCAGCGGTGGGTTGCTCCCCCGCTGGCTCGGCACCTTGGTCACCCGGTGTTGCGCTCGGTTGTTCGCAGACGCCAACCTGTTGTCCATCTGGGCCGTACACGTTGCCATCCTCATCCGTGTAGAAGCCCTCACCAAGCACGATGTTGACATTGGTCTGACCACGGCCACCGCGCCCACGGCCTCGGCCACGGCCACGGCCTTTGTTCGACCGGTTCATCGAGTTCGACAGAATTGCAATCGTGTCAGTAATGGGGCGGAAGCCTGGCTTGGAGGGGCAGTCGCTCGCAAGGTGGCCAAAGCCTCGGCAGACCCAGCAGATGGTCTCGCGTGCGAGTTCAGCTCGTGAGATGGGTGGTCCACGCTTGAACCCGCCTACGACCATTGCATCGTCGTCATCGTCAGCGAGGTGCACGTCGGCAAGAGCGTTGCGTTCTCCGCCAGCTGCACCACGGGGCCGAGCCTTGATGTCACCTGACTTGAACTTGGTGCGCCAGAGGTCGTCAAAGAAGGTGACAGCGCTCTGGAAGTCACGGTGGGTAGGCACGCCAGGAATTGCCGGTGGGCCAGCCACGGGTGCCACCGCGGCAACCTGGAACTGGCGGTTGCCCGGATCGGCACGGAGTTCCTTGGCCGCCTCGTGCGCCAGTGTGGCCTCGATCCCTGAGGTCAAACACGCCAGGAGCTTGACAGTCAGGTCGTCCTCGGTCTTCCGTTGCGCAANTGGNCGNTGNGCGTTGAGNCCGTTGAGGTAGCGNGCGAAGTTTGTGATCGAGTCGAGATTGTAGCCGACGTTCTTGAGAATGGTCGCGTTGTCGAATTCGCTGTTCATACTGAGCAGCTCGAGGTCGTCTATCTGCTGTCGGCAGTTTGCCACGAGCATCTGGAAGGCAGCCCGGCCATCATTGCGTGCTGCGGCATCCATCATTTCGCGAAGGCGTGGTTCGGGCACGTGGCGATAGATGTGGGAGTATCGTACAATTGGGCGAGGCGACGGACACGCCGGCGTACAGCTGCTGCGTTGCCGGCAGCGGGAGCGGCAGGGTCGTCACCGCCAGGATCGATCCCAAGCATCGTGTCGTAGAGCGACGCGTCCTCGTCGCCCTTCTCTGCCATCGATGCGCCGAAATCGCGGACGAATTGTTCAAAACGTGTTCCGCGTTTGCCGTGGTACGGTGCGCACGCCGGGTACTTTTTCGCGTCCCAATCGGTGTCGTCGGCCATGCAGGCGNAGTCGCTGCNATCATCCCAGAAGTCGAAGTTTGGGCAGTGCTCGATGAACATGCCGCACTCGTACAGCAGCTCCGAGATGTTGAGCGAAGCGAGACGTTGGGCACGGCGGAACGTGAACTGCAGCGGGTCCTCGCTCGTCCACGGCATGACGCACGCACCCACGAGACCCGTCACGACAACGACGTGGTACAGGGCGCACCAGCCCAGTACCCAACACAAGAGAGAGACGAGACGCAACGGTGCGAGAACGCAACGACACACGAACTTGACGAGGGTCCAGATGAACCAGCAGGTCATGTTGAAGATGAGCTGGTCCATGTCGTTCGAGTCGTCGAGCAGCTCGACTCCTCGCGTCTTGCCGTGGCGGACTTTCCTGGTGGTCAGGTCTTGCAGCAGGCTTGCTCCGAAGAGCAGGACGACGAGCAGAACGGGCATCGCGAGGTCGAGGATGGTGGTCTGGCCAACGGAGATGGTCAGGGTGATGGCCTGAACCGTGCGGGTCGCGTTCGTGAGCGACGGCGCAGTCCCGTTGCCCAAAGGCAGAGAGGTTTGCAAAGAGCGGGGCGGAGAGAGCGGGCAGACGTTCTCGGTGAACGCGGCCGTCACTTCGGTCGAGCTCTGGCCAAAGGGCCAGTTGGGGTGGTGCGAGTCTGCCTCCCTGGCGGCAGGTCTGGCGCTCGCCGCCGGGCAGACACATGCAGGGCTGATGTTGTGCGCCACTGCATACGCCCGCTCTTGCGTGCAAACGAGGGCGAAGAAGGTCGATACGACTGAGCTCCGAGTCGCGTGGGGTACCATGTTGAAGTCTGTGTAGTCTCCTTGCGAGCTCTCCAGGCCCACGGCCGATTGGTCCTCTTGCAGGCTCTTCAAGCGCTCTTGCACGCAAGCGACGACGCCCTGACACAAGGCTAGGGGTACACGCTAATTCAACACTCCCCCGTTGTCTAGGACAAGTCCAGTGTGTGTACCCGCTCCCAGTCCATCGTGTGGCGCAGTGATGTCGTAGAGGTCAGTAGAATGCGTCGCGCGCATCGTCGGCTCGGTATCCGGGGATTCCTTTTGCAAGAGGTTATACCTCTGCTACTCGGCGTCGGCTCCCTTGCCCTGTACCTGTCGGTGGCAGGCCGCAGTGCGTTAGTGCTGCTCACAGGCACAATATGAACGATGCCGAAGTTGTCTCTACACCTCGGTCATCAGCTGGTCCCGGAATTTCAGAAAGGTCGTTTTGTCCAAACACTTGGTGAAGATGTCCGCTATCATGTCTGTCGTTGGGATCCATTGCATGGTGATTTTTAGTTGGGTGATGAGCTCGCGGCAGTATTGCATCCACGTGTCGTAGTGTTTCGTCCGCGCGGTCACACCCAGTTTTTCGATGGTGGCTTTTGCTGCCTCGTTGTCCGTATGGCAGACCATTGGCAGCTCGGGAGTAGTCGTGAGTACTTCTCCCAGGAGTAGTCGGATCCACATGGCGCATCTGCATACCTCCATGCATCCGTAAATTTCGGCCTCGCATGATGAGAGTGGCACGATCTTCATCTTTCTGGAAGCCCACGCGATGGGCGTACCGTTGGCAAAGATCACGAAGCCGTAGATTGGTTTGGGGGATCGCCCATAAGAGGAGTCTGCGTACAGGCTCAGCCTCACCGGCCCCTTGCTGCGCTGGTAGCGCAAGCCCAGCTTCCTCGTGCTGTACAGGTACGAGAGGATGGTGAGTGC
Organism: Filomicrobium sp.; assembly: GCA_002689605.1. Taxonomy (GTDB): domain Bacteria; phylum Pseudomonadota; class Alphaproteobacteria; order Rhizobiales; family Hyphomicrobiaceae; genus Tectiglobus. The sequence goes on along the minus strand of NZGY01000058.1, from coordinate 6,975 downwards.
GGCGCTGTAGCACTCCGTGGTCGGGTTTGCCATGAACTGGCATAGGAAGCAGACATGGTGGGCGACGTCTGGTCGGGTGAGGAGCGCCCAGATCAGCGTGCCCATGAGCGCCAAGTACGGCTTGTCCGAGACCTCCATGCGCTCTGCCTCTGTCTCAGCAGCTTTCAGGTTCATGAAAGCATCGCACGCCGTCGTCTGCACGGGCGTGGTGAAGACCTTTGTCGATTTGTCGCAGAACTTCTCAAAGGCCTCGGTGATGTACTTGGTCTGTGAGAGGCAGAGCTCGCCCTCGGCAGGCTTGTACTTGAGCTCGATGCCCATGAAGCAGGATGGCGGACCGCGGAGATCGAGGTTGATTTGCTTGCCGTAGTTCCGGTAGAACTCCTCGCATTGCTTCCTTCCGCGGGGGTCGGTGCGTGGGAAGCTCGTCAGCAGATTGTCCACGTACACGGCCACCCTCAGCGTCACGCCATCACGGGTACGCGTGAAGAGGTTCGTGTCGCTCATCGAGCGCGTGAAGCCCTCGCCACAGATCACGGTCGCATTCAGCTTCATGAAACCGTTGGCGCCCTGCTTGAGCCCCTCGACGCCCTTGCGCAGTAGGCACACCTTGTCGCCGCGTGCGAAGCCTTCGGGAGGGTCCATGTAAATGAGCTCCTCCAGGTCAGCGTGTGTGAAGGCTTTGACCACGTCGGCCTCCTCGATCGCGCAGTCGTTCTGCAGCGCGTCGAAAAGGAAGCAGCGCATGCTCTCGGCTGGCAGCGTCGAGGCGTACTTCTCCTTCCAGTCGATCCCTTCAATCTGCGTGAAACCTTTGGCCACGATCCTGGCCTTAAATCGCTTGACCGATCCGTCGTCGTGGTAGTCCACCTTAAAAACCCACTTGCTCTTGACGGTCTTGCGATTGGCAGGGCGGGCGACGTACTCCCACGACTTGTTCACGTGGTACTTGCCCTGGAACTCCTCGTTGCACGCCGCGCGCCACTTTGCGCCGTAGATCGGGTCGTTGACTGCGTCGTAGTAGTTGAGCGGGATGCGCACCTTGCTGACGCTGTCGGTGCTCACTGCGAAGATCTCTCCCCCGGTCTCGAGCACGAATGCTCCCCCGTGAGAGGCGAAGCTGCTCTCGTCCAGGACGGCGTCAACGTCAACAGCGACGCCCTCAGGCGGCGCCTCCGCGCCTGGCGGCGGCACGAATGGAGCCGGCGAGGGTGCGGGTTGGCGTGGCTGTCGTCCTTGCCGTGGGCGCGGCGGCACCCTGACCTCGGGGTGCTCCCTGCCCGTGGGCAGGTCGGACTGCTCCCGGTAGGAGCCCTTGATGCCGACTGGCTCACCGAGAGGCGAGAACTGTCGTGGCAGCAGTGTTGTGCTCGAGGAGGTGGTGATGCGGTGCAGCTCCGGGATGTAGACGTAGTCGGCGTTGCCACGCCGCNNGTCGATNGTCAGNAAGACCGCCTTNANGTTCCGNGNNTCNAGNTTGCTCGACATCTTCTTGTGNTCCTCTGGGTTGAGAAGCGACACGTAGCAGTCGCACAAGGGCACTCTGTTCTTGAACATGGCCAGGTTTGGCTTCCGGCCTGTCGCACGCTCGAGAGGCGACTGNGTCGGCGTCAGCACGGTGGAAGGCAAGTGGTTGTGCACGAGACAGGCATGCACCACCAGGAATGGCCAGAGTGTCTCCTTGATGGAGTCGTTGCCGGCGTGCGCCAGCATGCGTCGCACCGGTCCATTGACAAGGCCCCAGGTCCGCTCGGCTGCCCCATGCTTCTCCTTGACATACGGCACTGCAAATGCACGCCGTGTGGCAAGCTCAGCACACAACTGGTCGAGTTCTCCCCCGTGGAAGTTCATGCCGTCGTCGCAAACCCACATGTGGACGCGCTTGTCGAGCATGTCCTCCTTGTGATCCGCTACATACTCCTTGAAAGCCAACGCGATCTCACTCGTCGTCTGCTCCCTCAGGAAGTACACGGCAACGTACTTGGTTGCCTTGCAGTAGAAGCAGATCGCATGGGTGAATCCCTGCGGCGACGACCTCTTGTAGGGCCCACAGACGTCGGAGCAGATGCACTCGCCAAAGTAGGTGTACACCTTGCCTGATTGCGACGTCTTTGCAACTGACTGCTGTCGCCGGTTGAGGAGGCATGCCTCGCACTTGGTCGGGTCGTGTCTGTACTTGCTCAAATCGAGCCCATAGCCACCGCTGTTTCTCGCCAATCTGATTCGGGTCATTGAAGCGTGTCCTAGGGCTGCGTGCAGCAGGTCTGAGTCGTCACTCGTCAGTTCGTCGCTGGTCGTGCACACCGTGTCAATCTTGAAGTGTCTGCTCGCTCTCGTCATCGGCTTGAACGTCACCGTCGCGCCACTGGGCAGCGTGAGATGCCGTGCGTCGTTCAGATGCGTGCCGATGCCGTCGTGAGTCCATCCCCAACTCGAGCTGAAGAGTCGGCATGCGAGCTGTGGCACCACGAGCACGTTGGTCAGGATCAACGTCTCCCTTCCCTTGTGTTTTCGTGTCCTGTTGCCCTGTCGCATGGTCGTCACTGTCGACACCTGCAGACGCACGGTGCCAACGGCAGCCACGCGGAGCTGCTTGCCATTGCCAACCCTGACAGTGCCCGACGGGTTTGCTTTGGCGATGCTCGAGAGGTCGTTGAGGTACGGTGTGCAGTGCTTCGTCGCGCCACAGTCGATGATCCACTCGTTCCCAAATGAGTGCCCCTCGACCAGAGCGCTGCCGAGGACGCGCGGCCACTTGACCGTGGCCGGAGAACCTGCCGGCTAGTAGGTCCCGTAGAGGAAGTAGATGGCGTGCAGGCACGCCCGCGACAGTGCCGCCGCGGTACGCTGTCCAAAGGTCAAGAGCGTGATGATCAGAGCGATGATCGGTGCCAGGAGTGCCAACGCCACGCGCTGTGCCGTGTTCATCATGTCGTCGGCCACCACGGACCATGTGGCTTCTCCGTTGAACCACTGTGACGTCACGTCTTCCATGGCGCGCTTCCACTGTGACGCCTCGGCTTGTGTGTCGTGTGTGGCGCGCCTCACTCGGGCATCCATTGAGGCCCAGGCACGATATGCTTGGGCGTTGCAGCTGACTCCATTCGGGAGGCGGAATGGAGGGTCGGGACGGTGAGCGCGGTCGTAGGTCGTCGACTCTCCACCGATGTCGGTGCGGCCGACGAAGCGGTGAGCGCCGTCGTTGGTCATCGTCTCTGCACCGATGATGTTGGCGCGGCAGAACTGGCAAAGCTCATAGTTGCACTTGCACTGTTGCGGCACCGCCGTGTCTCCATCGTCACTGTCGTCGTAGTCCTGGCTCTCATACGTGAACTCTTTGTCGTTGTCATCAGAGCTGCTGAAGCCGCTGTCAAAGAGGCCCATGACAGAAGTCTTGGGCGAGCTGCCACTGGTGCTGTCATCGTCGTCGTCGCTCTCATCTGTTGAGAAGTCGCTGCAGATGTCACCGTCGTCACGCACGCCGCCCTGCTCCCTCACGAGAGCCATCATTGCCATCATCACACCACGGTCGCACCAAGGGAGCTTGTCGGCGACTCCAAGATCGGTGAAGTACTGGCTGAGCTCAAAGTGGGACTCGCCGTCCGCCCCGTGCTTGCCGCAGCTTCCGTTGCAGAACCAGGCGCCACACATGCCGGCATTCAGGCCCTCGACGCATGCAAAGATGAAGCCATCGCAGCGGAAGCCGTCGGTCTCGTGTGGGCAGTAACCCAACTGCTTGAACTGGTGACCACACCACATTCGGCCCTGCTCTTCGCACCGTTTGAAGCAGCCGTACGCGTCGTTCCCAACTTCCTTGCGCCACCAGGCACGGTCCAAGGTGAGGTAGTTGTTCTCATGCGTGCACTGGTACATCCAGCCCGACTCGCGGCTCAAGGGGGAGCGAAACTCATGCTTGGTCGTGGGCGCGTGGAGGCAGTCGGGGCACGCCTCGGTGGCCGTGAGTGCCCATGCCGCGGTCGCCCTCAGCCACGCATGGAAGTCCTTGTCTTCGAGCGCCTTCTGCACTGCTGAGGGCACGAGGGCAGCCACCTTGAACTGAGCAGCGAGTTCGTCTGTCGCCAGGTAGGGCTCTCCTTGGTTGCGTTCCAGTTGCAACTCACTCTCGTAGATCTCGTTGAGCAGCTTTGAGTCCAGCCCTGGTGGAATGTCATCCTCCTCGGCTGGGCGCGGCAGGCACGGTACGCATGTGTCCGAGGAAAGCTGGCGGAATTGGAAGTGTGGCCCATGCGTGCAAGACCGTGAGCACGAGTGTGTCGATTGGCCCTCGTCCGTGGTCGCATCCTGGTTTGCCGTCGTCTTCTGTCGCTTGGCGCCATCGGCAACAGGGTCGGTCAGCTCACCACTGTCCGGGCCAACCTGGCTCTGCTCAGAGTCGCATCCGACGCACGTGCAGTTGCACGAGAGCTGGCGGTGTGCCATTGCGTTGCACCTCGTCGTGCATTGGCCGTGATGGTTGTCGGCGCAATGTTCGCACTCGCACGTGCACTGCTCACCAAGGTAGTTCCAGGCGTGGTCTTCGGTGCAGTGCTCGCACAGGTTGGTGTTGGCCTTGGGCTCATGCGCGCAGGCCACTCCGCGAGCCTTGGCCTTGGGGCAGTCGCAGGTGCGGTTCTCGCCAAGGAGCGCACGCGGTATCGATACGTTGTTGTTGCGGAGAGACCAAGCAAAAGCAAAGTCATCATCGAGTCCCCGCCGCATGCGCGATGCCTCCGTGCAGCCATCCGTGTCGTGTGGCTCATCGTCGCAAAGTACAACTTGAATGTCAGCGCTCTCATCGTCGTCAATCCAGTCAGCGCTTTCGTCAGCCTCGTCTTGCACTTCGCTCTCCGTCTCTGGCGGCGGCTCAGGCTGCTCGTGATCAGAAGGCCCAGCCTCGTCAGTTGAACCGACACAGTAGCCGTCAGTCGTGTAAACGTTGCCATCGTCGCCGACGTAGAAGCCCTCGCCGAGCACAACGTTCACCCTGGAACGACCACGGCCACCACCGCGGCCTCGGCCTGAAAAACCGCGACCACCGCCGCGACCTTTGTTGCCACGTCCTTTGCCGCCACGGCCGAGTGTGCTGGAAAGCCGGTCAATCACGTCGGAGATGGCACGGAAGCCAGGCTTCGAGGGGCATTCACTCGCCATGTGCCCAACGCCGCGGCAAACCCAGCATACTGCCTCCTTTGCAAGTTCCACGCGCGAGACAGGAGGCCCACGCTGAAAGCTGCCGGCCACAAGAGCCTCGTCCTCGTCACCAAGCGCATTGACATCAGCGCGAGTCGAGCGGTCAGCGCTGGTCGAGCTCTTGGGGCGCGCCTTGATCGTGTCGCCAAATTTTGTGCGCCACATGTCATCAAAGAACACGATAGCGGCATCGAAGTCTCGGTGTGCGGGCACGCCAGGGACAGCAGGCGGGCCAACAACAGGGGGAACTGCAGCTACCTGGAACATGCGGCCCGCTGGGCCGGCACGCAGTTCCTTGGCAGCCTCGTGAGCAAGGGTGGGCTCAATACCTGCCGTGAGACACGAGAGCAGCTTGATGGTCAACTGGTCGTCGGTCTTCTGGTTGGCAGGCGGCCGCAGCGAGTTGAGGCCGTTGAGGTATCGGCTGAAGCTCTGGATTGAGTCGATGTTGTGGCCCACCGAGTTGACGATGTTGGCGGTGTCCCAGGTGGCGTCCATCTCGAACAGCTGGAGGTCGTCGACTGGTTGGCGGCAGTGAAGCACGAGCAGCTGGAAGGCGGCACGACCGTTGTCATTGGCGTTGCCCGACATCATCTCACGCAACCTCGGCTCTGCAACATGACGGTACAGGAGCGCATACAGTTGCGAGAGGCGACGCTGGCGGCGGCGTTGCGCAGCTGCGTTGCCCGCCGCCGGTGCAGCTGGGTCGTCACCGCCTGGGTCGGTGCCCATCATGGTCTGGTAGAGCGATGCGTCCTCGTCGTTCTTCTCCATCATGGCGGCCGAGAAGTCGCGCACGAAAGCCTCAAACTTGGTCCCACGTTTGCCGTGGTACGGGGGACAGGCTGGGTACTTCTTCGCGTCCCAGTTCTCGTTGTCTTGGATGTCGTGCATCATCATGAACGCGTACTCGTCGTCGTCGGTGGCATCGGCCGGGTACTTCCAGCGGCAGACTCCGGGGAAGTACGGGGCGTACTTGTGGGTGCTGCGGTCGACGAACGCCTGGGGTCGCACGAACACCAAGCCGCACTCGGCGAGCAACTCGTAGATGCTCATGACGTTGAACTCGCAGGGATGCCGCATCGACGCGCCGAGGCTGGTGTGCTTGCCGCGCCACACGATGCCAGACACCGTGAAGAGGCAGTGGACGTAGACCAGGGTCGTCCAGCAGGCGCAGCAGATGCTCCCAATGATCGCCCAGCGTGTGATCGAGAAGACGTTCCAGGCGGCGAAAACTGCACGGAGGAACAGGTACACGACCCAGTCGAAGAAGTATGACAGCTTCCCCAGCGAGGGGACGCCTGGCGGGCCGAAGGCGATCTTAAGCCCATCTGGTCGGGAGCATGTCATGATGGCCAGCAGGCTGACCATGATCGAGGCGAGAAGGACGCCGCCGAAGATGCTCCGTGCCCAGGAAGTCAGGAGAGGTTCCACGTCGACTCGGAGAAGCAGGCTGAGGGCCTTGGTCAGCTCAGGTAGGACCTTTATCGACACCGTATCGTCGAAACCTTGGCAAGGGATTGCGCGGGTTGACGTGAGCTGAACAGACACGTTCAGGTCGAGCGCGCGATCGGAGATGTTGGAGCTCTGGTCTCCAGGCGCTCCGTTGGGTACCGGACACGTTGGCTGGCCGGGGCAGCATGCTTCGTTCGCGTCCCAGAGAACCATTGGGTTCTGGTTGCAAGTCCCGTGGCCGTAGACGCAGTTCATTGAGAACGCGGCGTACGACAGCGCGATTGCGACCGAGAGGAACGTCAGGGTCGACGTGACTCGTTGCGGGGTTAC
>NZGY01000057.1 GCA_002689605.1 Filomicrobium sp. | reverse complement strand
GTTGCCTGAAAATCCTGAGCCTTCATGGTATCCTCGCTAGTAACGAACCGTCAGTCAGCAAGGTCTCACAACATTTAGGCAGAACAGAGCCAACCTTATTGAGTAGAATAAGCTTCACGTTCCGGCCAACAAAGTGAGCAGGTCGAACGATAATTCCATCCGGAACGATCTTGCTCTAGATCACCGTTGTAACGTCGGACCTTCACTACTGACTCTGGTCTGGCGCATATATCGCCTGAAACGATCTGCGTCATAACCTTCTCCACGATGAAGGAGGCAGCGGTTGTCCCAGATGACGAGATCCCCTGGTTGCCAGCGATGCGCATAGATATGTTCGTCCTGCGTGGCTTTGTCGGTCAGATTGTCCAGAAGTTCTCGTGCTTCTTTGTCGTCCCAACCTTCAATTGTCTTGGCGTGCGATCCTATGAAAAGGTTCTTAGCGTCAGCGGTCTCGTTGTAACGTACGAGCTGTTGGCGGACTGGTGGTAATGAGGCAGCCAGTTCCGGTGAGACAGCATCAGGCGCCACCTTGGAGCGGGAATAGACGTAGTCGTGGATGACAACCAAAGGATCCACGCGTTCTTTCTCGGCGTCAGTCAGTCGATTGTAGGCGCTGCGGGTGCTCACAAACATCGTCGCGCCGCCTTCGGATGGTGTTTCGTATGCGCACATAATCGAAACAAACGCTGGCACTTCTTTGAACGATGCATCCGAGTGCCACATGTTGTTGCCGGTTAGGAAAACCGTTTTCTTGTGCTCGTTGCCTATAGCCGTGCCATCAGCTTGCACATTGCCGATGGTGCCAAAGTATTCGATGCGGTCCACAGCAGTGTGGCTGGGTTCTGGTTCGCCTATCTGACGTGTCAGGGCCAACTGTTTTTCGTCGTCGAAACTTTGGTCAGGAAAGAACAAAAATGAATGGCGGTCTATGGCATCGCGTAAGTCGGCTAACAGCTCGGTGTCCATCGGTGCGCTCATGTCGACACCTGTGATCCTCGCCCCGAATTCCTGATGCAGTGGTTCAATGTTGAATGTCGACATGGATTTGCTCGCTGATCTGCGTCCAGCAGACTGAGAATATTACGACTGGCCTCTTCCTATCAGAACGCTAACCTGACAGGCTTGCAATCAAGAACCCTGAGATATCCGGCTGCTGTTGGCCGATACAAGAAGGAACCAAGCATGGCGCAGGCGTTTTCAGGTATTCGAATTCTGGATTTCAGCCAGGTCATCGCAGGGCCATATGCGGCTCAGCTCTGCAATATGCTGGGTGCAGAGGTCATCAAGATCGAACAGCCGGGTGTCGGGGACCAGATGCGTTCGCTTCTTCAGATCAAGGATCCCGAATTCTCTGATATGACGCCGGGTTTTATTTCCTACAACAGCGGGAAACGAAGTCTGGCGATCGATCTCAAAGCGCCGGATGCAAAGGACGTCATCACGCGGTTGGTCAAGCAGTCGGATGTGGTTGTTGAGAATTTCAGAGCAGGTGTTATTGAGAAGCTGGGCTTTGGTTACGAAGCCATTAAGGCGATCAAGCCTGATATTGTGTACTGTTCGATTAGTGGTTATGGCCAGAAGGGACCGAAGGCCGGTATTCCTGCTTACGATGGTGCTGTGCAGGCGGCGTCTGGCGGTTGGGCATTCTCTGCCCAAGTCGAAAGTTCCGTCATTGCGAACGGCAAGTTTGTCGTGAAGTCAAATGCGCAAGAGGTGCAGCACCTCGAAGGCGGTACAGTGGGTGCGATCCTCGTGACTGAAGGACAGCAGGTCAAGAAAGGTCAGGTGCTGGTTCGACTCGACAGCAAGCAAGTTGAGTCGGAGTTGGAAATTCTAAAGGGACGATTGATTGATCTTACGGTTGAACAGGCGCGGTTGATTTCTGAACGTGATGGCAACTCTGTGATCAAGGGGCCGAAACCACCGTTTGCTCTGAAGCGGCAGCGCTCTGCTTACAACGCCGCTCTCCCATTGCAGCAGACCTTGTTGACAGCACGCTTGTCAGCGACCCGCTCGCAACTATCACAGCTTGAAGAGCGAAAGCGTCAGACGGAAGAGCAGATTCGTGGCTTCAAGCGAGTCCGCCGTGCGCGCGTTATCGAGCTGGAGCAGTCACAAGCTGATCTGGTTGCTCAGCAGCGTCTCGACAAGAAGCGTCTCATTCGCAAATCAGTTCTCCGCCAAACTCTTCGCCAGGTCGCCCGTGCACGTGGTGATATTGGCGATATAGACGCCAAGGTGGCCGGTGCTAAGTCGCGGCTCGCTGAGGCACAGTTCCGGATTTCGGAGTTAAAGCGCACTGAACGCTCCAAAATTCTTGACCAATTGAAGCTTAACCAATCGCAGCTGAACGAAGCTCGCGAGAAGTATATGGCGGCATCCTCACGCTCGACTAACCTTGAAATCCGCTCGCCGCGCTCAGGTCTCGTCCATGAACTGAAGATTCATACGGTTGGTGGTGTTATTCGTCCGGGCCAGACTGTCATGTCTGTCATTCCGCAGGATGAGTTGCTGCTGGTCTCAGCAAAGATCCAGACGCATGAGATCGACCAGGTGTTTATTGGACAGCCAGCAGTGGTTCGGATTGGCGCGTTCAAACAGCGGATCACGCCGGAGCTCGAAGCAACGGTTACTGGTATCTCGCCTGATGAATCGAAGGACGAAGCTTCAGGGCAGAGCTTCTTCAGTGCCAAGATCGCAATCAAGGCGAGCGAACTCAAGAAGTTGGGCGGCAAGAAACTGACCGCGCGCCTGCCGGCTGAGGTCTTCATTCAAGGCAAGAAGCGGCGTGTGATTACGTATCTGACGCAACCGCTCGCTGATCAGATGGCCCTCACCTTTAGAGAGGAATAAGAGCCAGACCTGATACGAGTTGAGAAGGGCGCGGTAGCTGAGGCTGCCGCGTCTTTCGCTTTTTTGGAGAACGCCAAGACTTGTCCTGCTTCCTTTATCTCTACCGTTGCTATCCGAAGAACTCGTTGGCCCATGTTGTTTGAAAAATGGTGAGATCAATCGTCTGATCGTCAAGACGATTGTCAGATAATATGATCCACTCATTTTCAAACGGAAAGAGAGATCTCCACTTATGCCAGGACCACGCGTCGCCATTCTCGGCGTCATCCTCGAAAGCAATCGTCAGTCTGCCGTTGCCACCAAGGCGGAATTCGAGAGTTTCTATGTTCTGGAAGGTGATGCAGTCATCGAGGCGGCGCGGGCTGAGACCTCAGTGATTGCTCCGGAAGCCTCGACTTTTGTTAAGACGATGGATGTGACCGGTGAGTGGGAACCTGTGCCGGTCTTGTTGGCGGCCTGCCATCCGCTTGGTCCAATTGATCAAGCCCTGCATGAAGAGTACCTGGGCAAGATTCGCGCAGGCTTGGAAGCTGCGGGTCAGCTGGATGCCGTCTACATTGCCAATCACGGTGCGATGGTGGCGACGGAAAGTCAGGACCCGGATGGCGATATCATCATGGCGGCGCGCGATATCATCGGTCCTGATGTGCCGATCGTCGTGACGTTGGACCTGCATGCCAACATTTCTGATGAAATGGTTGCAGGTAGTGACTTGATTGTCGGCTATCGAACGAACCCGCACGTGGATATGATTGAGCGGGGTGAAGAAGCTGCTCTATCGATGCGGCTGATCCTGGCTGGACGTGCCGCGCCGCAGATGTGCGTCGTTCGCCTGCCTATGACACCGGCTTCGGTTGCGTTGTTGTCAGCTCAAGAGCCTTACGGTTCGATGATTGATCTCGGGCAGCGGCGCAAAGCCGAAGAGGCAAGCCGTATTCTCAATGTTTCGGTTTTCGGTGGGTTTGTCTACTCGGATACGAGCTACAATGGTGTTGCGGTGGTCGTGACTGCACGCAATGACATGGCAGAAGCGAAGAAGATCGCGAATGAGATTGCGCAATTTGGTTGGGAGAATCGCGAGAAGTTTATGCGGCAGCTGACGTCGATCGAAGACGGTGTCGCCATGGCGATGGATCATGAGCGGCTGCCGGTCATCTATGCGGATGCGGGTGACAATCCTGGTGGTGGTGGTACCGGGCGATCGACTGATCTCCTGAAGGCGTTGGTCGATGCGGATGCCCAGAATGTGCTTTACGGAAGTTATTGTGATCCACCGCTTGCAAAGGCCGCCCATGCTGCAGGAATGGGAGGTGCATTCACTGCCGAGTTGAATACGCTACCTGGGACGCCCTCAGACTATCCGTTGACGTATGAGGCTGAGGTGGTCGGTCTGCATGACGGTAACGTGGTTGGGCGATTAGGCCTGCTTGCCGGGCGGCAGATGCATCTTGGGCCAAGTGCAGCTATTCGCATTGGCGGTATTACCGTTGTTGTCATTTCAGATCGCACTCAAACAGCTGATCCGATGTTCTTTGAGATGTTTGGGTTGGATATCGGCGAGGCGCAGACGGTGGTCGTAAAATCGCGCGGTCATTTCAGGGCCGGTTTTATTCCATGGTTCCCGCCTGAACGCGTCTATGAGATCGATACTGATGGCTTGGTCTCACCCATCCTCCACCGGCGGCAGTGGCAGTACCTGCCACGACCTGTGTTTCCGCTCGATGACGACGTTACGTGGGAGCCCAAGGAGGCTTAAAGCATTTAGGGCATTACCAGGATTGCGCGGAAGTCGTTGACGTTGGTAAGCGTTGGGCCAGTTTTGATCAGGCCATCAGTGGCTTCAAAAAAGCTGTAACCGTCATTGTTCTCGAGGAGTGATTTGGCTTCAACACCCGCCTTCTTTGCAATCTCAATACTGTCCGGCCCGAGGTAAGCGCCGGCGTTGTCCTCGCTGCCATCGATGCCGTCGGTATCGCAGGCAATGGCGTGAATGCCTTGCTTGCCATGGAGCGCAATGGCCATCGCGATCAGGAATTCAGCGTTGCGGCCGCCGCGTCCATTGCCACGTACAGTAACGGTAGTTTCGCCGCCGGAAATAAGCGCTACAGGTCTGCCGGCTTTGTGATGTTCGAGTGCGAGCGCAGCTTGTGCAGCCGCGACTTCGCGAGCCTCACCCTCGATGGCGTCGCCAAGAATGATAGACTCTATGCCTTGTGCGCGGCATATCTCTGCTGCGGCTTCGAGTGATGCCTGCGGTCGGGCGATCATATGAAATTCGGTGTGGGTGAGTTTGGGATCTTCGGCCTTGGCGGACTCAGCCTCCGGAGTTTCTAGGAAGGCGCGGATCTGATCCGGTACCGCGATGTCGTATTTATCAAACACCTTCCAGGCGTCAGCAATAGTTGTGGCGTCAGCAACCGTTGGCCCGGATGCGATTACGGTTGGGTCATCGCCAGGGACGTCAGAGATGGCGAGCGTGATGACTTTTGCCGGGTGGGCTGCGAGCGCGAGCCGGCCGCCTTTAATCGCTGATAGGTGCTTGCGCACGATGTTCATCTCGTCGATCGGCGCACCGCAACTCAGGAGTTCTTTGTTAATGGCCTGCTTGTCGTCGAGTGTAAGCGTGACTTCGCCGCTAGCACCATTGCCGATGCCTGGCATTGTGAGTAGCGCTGAGCCGCCACCGGAGATCAGACACAGCACGAGATCATCTGCTGACAAGCCTTCGACCATGCCACGGATCCGGCGCGCCGCTTCAAGGCCTTGCTGGTCGGGAACGGGATGGGCTGCCTCAATGACTTCGATGTTCCTGCAATCGACCCCATGCTCGTAGCGGGTGACAACTAGACCTTCGATCGTGCCCTGGCAGTTGTCTTCGACAGCCTTTGCCATTGCGCCTCCCGCTTTGCCGGCACCGATCACAATGGTACGGCCTTTGGGTGGTGAAGGCAGGAACGGTGGTAGGCAATGGATAGGATCTGCCGCTTTCACCGCAGCATCAAAGAGGTCTGTCAGAAAAGCGCGTGGATTGTCGGGCAAAGGCATGCGGTTGATCCGGAATGGTGATTGTCACCGCCAACTAACATGGAATTTGATTGCTTGCACGTTATCCGGTGCGGTGGCGCTTTGTGCAACTGTGTTGCGCCTCAGAAAAAGCAAAACCCCCTCGGTGGGGGTTGACCGAGGGGGGTGGCGCATCAGCGATCACGTTATTGTTTTTGTTCTTTACTGACCGGCTTGATGAGATAGCGCCGCTACTGTTGAACTCTTCGTCGGGGTCGGGGCCTGTGTCTTTCTTTATGTTTGTTGTCGTCTGCGTTGAGAGGACAATGCCAAAGACACGGCCTGTCTGCTGTTCCGGAGGGAACAGGACTGCATTTTTTCGGTTTTTTTTAGAACACCCAGAAACTAGGCGCGGTATCGGTCTAAAAGCTCTGTGTCTGGTTCGAATCCGATGCCTGGTTTGTTTGGAACCTGGACTGAACCGTCCCTGGGTAGTGGAATGTCGGCGTCGAGATAGTTCTCTGGCTGAATATAAAAGTGTTCGAACTGTTCGCAGATCTCGCGCGCAGCCATAAGTTGGACACTGGCCCAATAGCCCGGCCCGAAGTATGGGGCGTGTGGCATGACGATTGAGCCATGCTTTTCCGCGACATCGCAGACTTTCATGAACTCGGTAACGCCGCCGACTTTGATCACGCTTGGTTGGATGTATTTGATCTTTGGTGCCGTGCGCTCGAACTCGACCGTTGTGCAGGCGTTTTCGCCACTCGCGATTGCAACACCGTATTGCTCTTGCAGGCTGCCGAGTGTTTCGGCGTCGTCAGGAGGGAAGACCGGCTCCTCAACCCAGTATAGGTTCAGGCGCTTCATATGAGGCATGATCGCATGGGTTTCTTCAAGCGACCAATTGCAGTTCACATCAGTCACGAGCTTTATTTTGTCGCCAGCGCCTTTGCGGCCAGCTTCAATGGCGTCTAGAGCAATTTCGTGCAGTTTAACCGTCTCGTATCCTTCTGAGACGGACTTGGCTGTAAAAGACCTGACAAGTTCTGGATCAGTGTAGCGAACGAGACTGGCATAGGCTGGTAGCGACGTCCGCTTGGTTCCGCCAATCAGCTCCGCGAGAGGAACGCCAGCCTGTTTGGCAGCGATGTCCCAAAGGGCAATGTCGATGGCGGATATGGCAAATGTGGTGATCCCATAACGACCGTGGAGATGCAGGCGTTGCTGGAGGTGACGATTAAATTCCGGGATGTCCTGGATTTCCTGCCCGACTACCAACGGTGCAACCATATCCTCAATCGCGGCAACGGTCGCGCGTCTGCACATATATGCGAAACCATCACCCCAGCCGACGACCCCGTCTGTCGTTTCGATCCGGACGATTGCCATGTCCAGCTTGGTCCACTTGGTCGGCATCAGTCCGGTGCCGGCGCTTCCGTCTTCAAATGGAACCTGTAGAGGAATGACATCAACGGAGCGGATCTTCATGAGATGGTTTCCTTACTTGGACAGGCCGCGATCATGCAGGGCGGCGTGCAAACACAAGGGCGATTATAAGGCTACAAAGCACTAGTCCGGATGTTCGCTGCAGGTTCTTCAGAACATGAGCTCTCTCTGCAAGTGTCGCTCGGAGTCCGCCAGCAGAGTATGCAACAACGATATCAACCAGAGTATTGAGGATAACGGACACGGTTCCAAAGATGAGGAACTGCATTGCAACTGAGCCTACTGCTGGATCGATGAACTGCGGAAGAAACGCAATAAAGAAGGCTGCTGTTTTTGGATTAAGGAGTTCGACGACAATACCGTCACGGAATGCACGCTTTGCGCCCGTTGATGATACATCCTCTAACACGAGCGGCTTGTTTGCTGCGCGCAATGCTGAAATGCCGAGCCAAACAAGGTAAGCGGCACCGATTAGCTTTATGATCGTGAACGCCTCAGCGCTGGCAAGCAGAATGGCTGAGAAACCGGCTGCGCCTGCAACAACTTGACCGAAGCCGCCAACAGAAGTCCCAAGGCTAGACGCTATGCCTTCGTGTCTGCCACCAGCAAGCGTGCGTGCGCCGACATACAGGATGCCTGGCCCTGGCATCATTGCGAGTACAAGGGCGGCAGTGATGAAGAGACCGAGTGTTTGTAAGTCCGGCATTGCTTGTCTTTCCTATGAGTTAGTCTCTCACAACTAGGCCCGCGCCACGGAAACCGCCGTCGACAGCGATGATTTCTGCCGTGACGTATCCGGACTGCGTATCGTCCACGAGGAATGCGACAACGTTCGCGATTTCTTCGGGTTTGCCATAGCGGTTCATGGGCACAAATCGATGATAGAGATCACGGTCCGCCTGGGTATGAACTGCCTCAACCATTGGCGTATCAATTGGACCTGGGGCGACCGCGTTGACGCGAATACCATATTCAGCGAGGTCGTTCGCCATCACCTGTGTGAGTGTTACGACTGCGCTTTTTGAAGCTCCGTAAGCCGATCGGCCTTTCGATCCCCTGAGGCCGGAGATCGAGGCGATATTGACGATCGCTCCACGCCCGCGATCTCTCATGTGGGTGGCACACGCTTTACCGACCATGAATGTTCCGACGACGTTGACGTCGAGGATTTTCCGAAAGAGATCTGGGGATGTGTCAAAGACGTGGTGGTCGGCAGCGATTCCTGCCGAATTGACCACGGCATGGATTGGGCCGAAGTAATTTTCTATTTCACCAATCGTTTTGTTGACCGCATCTTCGTCTGTGACGTCGATCGCTCCCACGAAAGCATCGGCGTTGCCTTGATACGCTGATCTCGTATCGCCGAGGGCTGGAGTCTCCAGATCGAGAATAGCAACGCGCCATCCTTTCTCGAGAAGGTTCGTCACCGTCGCTTGGCCAATGCCTGACGCACCGCCGGTGACGACGACCACTTTCGCCTCTGATTCTGTCATCCGGGAGCCTCCGTTTTCTTGCTTCGATGGGCCTCGTTGGGCCGCGTTAGGCTTCGTTAGGCCGCGCAAACATGGCTTCCATCTCGCGGCGGATCTTCACCGCATTGTCGCTTTGGTCAATTTCGACATCGTCCCAGGTCAGCCGATCGCCTTCAGCAATGTCGCGCTTGAGCTTGACGTGATGGGCTAGACCCAAAGGAAGATAACCAGCCTTCAATGACATCTCTGCCGGAGTCTGCTTGCCCCAGACGCAGGCACCGCCCTCACCATCGAGCATTTCGCCGGCCTTGAGATTGCGCTTGGCGGTCGCAGCTACGTCAGAGTTGAAGCAGATTGGTGATCCTGTAGGCTCATTACGGATTGCGGCTGATGCGACTGACAGGCCGAGCTCGAGGCCAATCATATGCGTGGGCCGGTAGAGTGCCCCGTACTTGCCGGATGAGTCTGGCAAACAGTTATATTCCTGCATGCAGGTCTGGGCGTATTCAGCTTCACTCGTAATGATGACATAGGTGCCCATGGCGAGGTGGTGAGGGACATCCGTGCCATCGCGATAGGCGCTGGAGGTCACCTCCGTGACGCCGGCTTTTTCAATCACACCA
This sequence comes from Filomicrobium sp., assembly GCA_002689605.1. Lineage (GTDB taxonomy): Bacteria > Pseudomonadota > Alphaproteobacteria > Rhizobiales > Hyphomicrobiaceae > Tectiglobus. Next base: position 40,670 of record NZGY01000057.1, on the reverse strand, counting down.
CCGTCTGCCTTGGGCTTGCAGATTTCGGACAGTTCGAAACGGGTTGCCGGTGGGAAGCGCAGGCCATTGGTTTGCGGCACTAGTCCTGTGGCATTGCAAACGGCGGTCATTTCAATACCGGACTTCGTGCCGTCAATGAACGAGTTGAACATCTTTGGGTTGATGTGCGATCGGTCTTTGATGTTGAGGTAGGTGCCGAGAATGTCCCAGACGGTGTCCGGTGTTGAGGCGTGATAGGTCGGGAGGTAGCGTGTACCTTTGCCGGCTGCGACGACTTCAAAACCGCAAGTTCTCGCCCAATCTACATGCTCGCAAATCAGAGCAGGCTGATCGCCCCAAGCAAGTGAGTAGACCACGCCCTTTTCTTCTGCCCGCCGCGCCAGGAGAGGACCAGCGAGAGCATCGGCCTCGACATTGACCATGACAACGTGCTTGCCGTGTTCGATTGCGGCCAGGCAGAGACGAATACCCGTTGCGGGGTCGCCGGTTGCTTCGATGATCACGTCGATCTCCGGATTCTCGATCAGCGCCATCGAGTTATCGGTAATGTGGGTCTTGCCGGTCTTGATGGCTTCGCCCAGAGACGACGCGTCGATCTGGATCTCTGGCCATTGTACGCCTGTCAGCCTCTCCTTGGCGCGCTCGGGTAGCAGATCTGCGAGACCAACCAGATGCATGCCTTTTGTGAGCCGAACCTGCGATAGGAACATCGTGCCGAACTTACCGGCACCAATCTGGCCAATACGGATAGGTTTTCCGTCGGCAGCGCGTTGTGCAAGGACGCGTGAAAGGCTCATGAGCGTTTCCTCTTGATCTTTTAGCTTTGTCTCGGGTTAGCCTGAATGCAGCACAGGCAGCTGCGTGGCGCAAGGTTGGAATTCAGCATCAAGAGCAGGATGCCTCAGGGAATTCCTTCAAGTCACAGGATGAGATATCCTGAGAACCAGATAAAAGGCGTTCCGGCATTTCAAGGTGGAACCGGAACGNACTGGGGAGATGCAACTTGAGCCAGGTGAGTTTTGACTTTTCGTCGGTCACGCGGGGCGATCTACCGCCTCCGGCCGCTAAATGGGGTGGGTTTCCGCAGTTTAACTTTGTCGGTGGGCACAATGCGCCCGAGACGATCCCGGTTGATGATCTGATTGCCGCTGCGACGAAGGTGCTNGCGCGCGAGGGAAGCACGTTGGCAACCTACAGTTTGGAAAGTGGTCCGCAGGGCTATCTCCCGTTGCGTGAGTTTNTGGTCTCCAAGCTGAAGCGCCAAGCCAGGATTGNATGTTCGACGGATGAAATTCTGGTCACATCCGGTTCACTGCAAGGTATCGATCTGATCAATCAGGTGCTGCTGTCCAAAGGCGATACGGTTGTTGTCGAGGAAGCCTGTTACGGTGGTTGCTTCTCGCGGTTCAACCGGCTGGGGGTCGAGCCAATCGGGATTCCCGGCGACCGTGATGGTATGGACATGGACGCGCTGGCGCGGTCGCTTGAGGATCTGANGGCGCAGGGTCGTTCGCCGAAATATATCTACACAATCCCTACCGTGCAGAACCCGACCGGAACAATCATGAGCTTGGAACGGCGGCAGAAGCTGATTGAGTTGGCCAAGACCTACGATGTGCCGATTTTCGAGGATGAGTGCTATTCCGACCTGATCTGGAGCGGTGAGCGGCCACCAGCGATCTATGCATTGGATGNTTCGGATCGAACTGTTTTCGTCGGCTCGTTTTCAAAGTCAATTTCGCCGGCATTGCGGGTTGGGTACGTCGTTGCACCTTGGGGCCTGATCAGTCAGCTACTTGCCTGCAAGACAGATGCGGGCTCTGGCGCACTTGAACAGATNGTGTTGGCTGAATACTGCCCCGACAAGTTTGATGCCCACGTGACCTCGCTCAACAAAGTGCTGAAAGCCAAGCTTGATGCGTTGACAGAGGCGTTGAGTGAGAACTTCGGAACAGCGGCTGAATTTGAGTCNCCGCCCGGTGGTATCTTTCTCTGGGTCAAGCTGCCTACAGAGGTGGACACGACAAAACTGATGCAGATCGCCGGGGCGGAAGGCGTTTCCATTAATNCCGGCGTGGAGTGGTCGATCGAGGGCGACGGCGCGAAGCGGTCGTTGCGGATTTGCTATGCNAATCCACCGATCGAAACGATCCGGTCCGGTGTNGCCAAGCTGGCCGAGATTTGCAATCGCGAATTTGGTGTGCCAACCCATATCGCNAATGTTGAACGCAGCACGTAAGCTGCCGACCGGAGTGTGGAGCAGATGATCCGCTTATCAGTTCTGGACCAGTCGATTGCCGTCGAAGGGCGCAGTCACGCGGCTGCCGTCCGTGAGACTTTGGAACTCGCGCAGTATTGCGAGCAACTTGGCTATTCGCGGTTCTGGGTTTCCGAGCATCACAACCATGAGACGATTGCCGGATCAGCGCCAGAAATCCTGATGGGTGCGATCGCGGCAACNACGTCACGTATCCGCATTGGAAGTGCCGGAGTGATGCTACCGCATTACTCTNCGTTGAAAGTGGCGGAACAGTTCCGAACGTTGGAAGCATTGGCGCCGGGGCGGATTGATCTCGGTGTCGGTCGNGCTCCAGGATCTGATGGCCGNACCGCTTTTGCGCTCAATCCCAACGCGGCTCGTGCAGCTGATCAATTTCCGCAGCAGATCCGCGATGTGCTGGCCTGGACAACGGGTGGCGCGCTGCCTGACGATCATCCGTTTAAAACTATCCGTGCGCATCCGGAGACGGAGACTGCGCCGGAGATGTGGGTACTCGGGACGTCCGAATACGGNGCCCAGGTCGCGGCGCATTTCGGNCTGCCNTANTGTTTTGCGCATTTCATAACTGATGGTGCTGGAGCCGAGCAGGCGATTGATCTCTATCGTTCGGTTTATCGACCAAGCGAGAGGTTNCCGGAACCATTAGCAGCTGTTTGCGTCTGGGCCTTGGCGGCAGAAACCGAAGAGGAGGCACAGTACCAGTTTACGCCGCGTGCGTATTCTCGCCTACTGCGTGACCGAGGAATCAGGCAGCCCATTGCTAAGCCAGATTCTGCACCGCCTTGTGAGCTGTCGCTATTGGATGAGCGCGCCATCGATGAGATGCGCCAGACACATATCGTAGGCAACGTCGATAAGGTTGCCAGTCGCCTGCGCTCGTTGGCGGAGAGCGCCAAGATTGATGAGATCGCTATTCTGACCTGGGCGCATGATGTCGAGGTTCGGCAGCGCAGCTACGAACTGCTCGCGCACGCGTTTGAGCTGGTGCCTGTGGCAGCCCAGACAGCGGCTGAGTGAGGTGTAGCCGATGATGACGCAGCGTACCGACATCGCCGGCGTTCTACTTGCGGGCGGGCTGTCACGGCGGATGGGTGGTGGCGACAAGAGCCTACTCGATCTGGCCGGGCAATCGATGATGCGGCGCGTCGTCGATCGGATGACCCCGCAAGTCGCAAAACTCGCCATCAATGCCAACGGCGATCCTGCAAGGTTTGCAGACTTTGATCTACCCGTGGTGGCAGACACGATTGGCGGCTTTGTCGGACCACTCGCGGGTGTTCTCGCAGGTATGCGATGGGCTGAACAATCGGCTCCTGACGTGCGCTGGATCGCGACTGTTTCAACGGACGCGCCGTTCGTTCCAACGACGCTTGTGGAGCGCTTGTATGATGAATTGGATACTCAGATGGCTGCCATAGCACTGGTAAAGTCCGGCGGACATTTGCACCCGGTTATCGGTCTCTGGCCTGTGGATCTTGCTGATGATCTTGAGGCGGCGCTGAAAGATGGTGTTCGAAAAGTTCTGCATTGGACAGATCGTCATGGGATGGCCGCAGTCGAGTTCTCACTCATTGATGTGGACGGCGAAGACGTCGATCCGTTCTTTAACGCCAACACACCGCAAGAGTTAGACAGAGCGCGTGAATTGGTGCAACGAGATGCACTGACAGGTGAATGATCTACAATTCTGAGAAAGGCTGAACGGGTTGACTGCACATCCGTTTAATGCGCTGGCGCCCATCATTGGCATCGTCGGGTGGAAGAACTCCGGCAAGACGACCTTGGCCGTTCGCGTGGTTGAGGAGTTTTCCAGCCGCGGTTATCGGGTGGCAACGATTAAGCACGCGCACCACAATCTCAGGCTCGACGACGATGATACCGACAGTGCCCGACATCGGCGCGCTGGCGCACGTCAGGTTGCGGTGGTGTCGAGCTGGCGGTGGGCCTTGATGACGGAATACCCTGAAGGGCCAGAGATCGACTTCTCCGAGGTGATTGCCAGGCTTGACCCTTGCGATCTGATAATCGTCGAGGGTTACAAGTCTCAGCCAATCCCGAAAATTGAGGCGCGACGACGCGAGTCTGCGCCTGGGGCACAGCTGTCCGAACAAGATGAGAAAGTTGTCGCGATTGCCGCCGACTATGCAATCGATGATAGCCAGCTGCCAGTATTTGAGCTCAATGACGTTGTAGCTATTGCTGACTTTGTTANTGATCACTTACAGGTGCGGAAGGTTGTCAGCTAATGTCGAAAGCATGTTTNGCGCTAAGGCGCAGAGGTATTGCCGCGCTCTTGATCTTCNTGAGCATCGGCATGCAGGCAAGTCTGGCGTCAGAACCCAAGGTTCCAGCTGGCNTGGACCCCNGCGGCGTTGCTATTGCNCTNTTGGGTGATGGGATTGACTATACCNAACCCGCNATCGCAAAGCGCTTGGCACGGGACGGTGAAGGCGATTTGATCGCCTGGGACTTTGTNGACAACGACATCAGGCCTTACGCNCAANCGAGCCAGACNACGGTTGATGCTGANTACATCATAACGGCATCAGANAANGTCAGTCTCGTTATCCTGAAGGAGCCGGCAGGAAATAACACGGCTGCAATCGGCCATATGTCNACGTTCGTNGTGCGAACACCCGCGCGCATCATNGCCTGGCCCGATGGACGCCCGGGGCGACCTGANTGGCAGGTGCTTTTTCAAGCTGCGCAACGTTTCAAAGATCGACTTTTCATTGTTCCAGGACCCGCGCGGAAAGAGGACGCTGCCANGGCCGGTGATAACATTGTGTTTGCGTCACCGACACAGGGCTTAAATGACAGGGCCGCGGTTTTGGATACGGCGGTTGCCGCTGCCGAACTCCTCGTAAAGCAACCGCAACTCTCGAGCCAGGAAATCAAGACCTTTCTCGGTTGGAGGCCTTAAGCTTACNTCGCATCCAGACTCTCACCCAGCTGCTTCTCCATGAAGATGCTGAGGGGATCCTCGGTGTAGCCGCTGAATGGCGGGCAGACACTGAAACCAGAAGACTTGTAGAGAGAGATGGCTTCCGGTTGTGACACACCTGTTTCAAGCCGTAGGAAAATGCAGTTCTCTGCACGCGCGATTTGCTCNAGCTCATTCAATAGCCGGCGGCCAAGTCCAGTACCACGCGTCTCGGGACCGACCCACATGCGTTTGAGTTCAGCAGNGCCATCACCCTGGACGACAATGGCTCCGCAACCAACCGCAACTCCATCCNGACGTGCGACAATGAAGCGGGCGCTGTCGATTGCGAGTTCGGCTGGATCCAAGAGGTAGTTGCTTTCGTCTGGGTAAAGCGCCTGATGATAGCTGTCTGAAGCCCGGAAAAGCGCCAGTACTTCGGCCTGTTCAGGGCTTTCCAGTGCGATTGTGATTGGTCCAGCCTCTTCACTCATTGTTTGCTTCCATCTTGCGGCGGCGCTGCAAATAGCTAAGTTNANGGNAAGCNGCCGGTGAATGCGGCAAAACCTTCAAAATGCCGAGTAGAGGAAACATGTCTGAGCTTCAGCCGCCCGCCAGCCCAGCTTCGCAGATGATAGACCCTTTNGGTCGTCATGTGACCTACCTGCGCGTATCAGTTACGGATCGATGCGATTTTCGCTGTGTTTACTGCATGGCCGAGAACATGACGTTCCTACCGAAGCGGGATCTGCTNACACTCGAAGAGCTCGATAGGGTTTGTACAGCCTTTGTTGACAAGGGCGTCCGCAAGCTTCGCATTACAGGCGGAGAGCCGCTGGTTCGTCGAAACATCATGCAGCTGTTCCGTGGCCTCTCGCGGCATCTTGATAGTGGTGCTCTCGAAGAACTGACGTTGACGACCAATGGCAGNCAGTTGACGAAGTTCGCGGGTGAACTTGCCGATTGTGGTGTTCGACGTATCAATGTTTCGATCGATACCTTGAAGGCTGACAAGTTNAAAGAGATTACCCGGTGGGGTGATCTCGACAAAGTGCTGGCCGGCATGGAAGCAGCGAAGAACGCCGGCATGCAGATCAAGCTCAACGCGGTTGCCTTAAAAGGGGTGAACGATGATGAGATTGATGACCTCATCCGTTTTTCTCATGGGCAAGGCTTTGATCTGACATTGATCGAGACCATGCCGATGGGCGACATAGACGGAGATAGGACCGATCAGTATCTGCCTCTGTCAATGGTGCGTGCCGATCTGCAAGAGCGCTGGACGCTGGAAGACATTCCTTACAAGACTGGCGGACCGGCGCGGTATGTTGAAATCAAAGAGACTGGTGGTCGGCTTGGTTTCATTACACCGATGACTCATAACTTCTGTGAGAGCTGCAATCGTGTGCGCCTGACTTGCACCGGAACTGTGTACATGTGCCTTGGGCAGAACGATGCTGCCGATCTGAAAGTGCCGTTACGGACAAGCCCGGAACCGGAAGCGCTGTACTCAGCGATCGATGAAGCGATTGGTCGAAAGCCGAAAGGGCATGACTTCATCATCGACCGACGCACTAAGCGTCCTGCCGTGCCACGGCATATGAGTGTTACCGGTGGCTGATAGCCACCCGCATTCTGAAACTCTTGAAGATCAAGCGTCTCAGCAACACGCTATCAATCTGCGCGGCATTCTCTTTCTCCTCGTCGGGATGGGGGCATTCGCACTGAATGATGCCTTGACGAAGTCAACGTCCGGTGAGTTGCCAACCGGACAGATTGTTGCGATCCGAGGCGTGTTTGCTTGCGTGTTGTTGACACCTGTGATGTTCGCGACTGTCGGAGTTGCTTCACTATTGCGTGTCTACTCTTGGCCGGTGATTATTCGCAATGCGTCTGAAGTTCTGACCGTTTTCTTCTTTCTGAACGCTTTGTTTCGACTGCCCATTGCCAACGTGACGGCCATTCTGCAGGCTTTGCCGCTGGTTATGACAGCTGCTGCGGCAATCCTGTTTAAGGAGCCCGTCGGATGGCGACGCTGGCTAGCTGCGGGAGTAGGTCTTCTTGGTGTCCTACTGATTGTTCGCCCTGGCTCTGGCGAGTTTTCCTGGTGGTACGTTTCGGCGTTCGTTGCCATGCTGCTCATCGTCGTGCGTGATATTTCAACCCGCTATATCCAGGCTTCCGCTTCGACCATGACACTCACATACTTGACGGCAGTGGTTGTAACTCTGGCTGGCTTCGCATTCGGCCTGGTGGAGGACTGGGTCATGCCTTCGACCTTGTCCTGGTTGACGCTCGCAGGTGCAGCGTTGGCCGTTTGTGTTGCGTACTACGCGACGACGGAATGTTGGCGCGGGACCGATATCGCCGTTATCTCTCCATTCAGATATTCAATTGTCATCTGGGCCTTGCTGCTGGGATATCTTTTGCTGGGCGAGGTTCCCAGTTTGATGACTCTCGCAGGTGCAGCAATCGTGGTCGGAGCGGGCCTCTACACCCTCCGACGAGAGCAAGTCGTAAAGCAGCATTAGATTTATTCAGTGAGCTTCACCTGACGTTAAGCAAGTTTGCCTAAAACTAGAGCATCGTATTGCGTAAGGGGTGTTCTCATGGCCTCCGGATTGAAACTGCATCATGCAGCTCTTGCTGTTATCGCCTTTGGGGCGGCTTCGCTAACATCCAAAGCGGAGCATGCAAACGAGAAAACGTTTGCTGGTTCGATTGTTATTGCGTCGCAACCTGAAACTGTCTGGCGCGCACTGACCAAAAAAGTTCACGTCGATAAATACTCTCGCGATCCACTCGGTAAGGACCTCGTCGGAGCCGAAACCAAAATTTACTTTGGTTCCGCAGATCGCAAAAAGATTGTCGGCGAAGTGGCGATCTTCGAACCGCCAATGCGGTTAACACACACCTTCCGTTTTAATGCTCGCGAAGGTGCCCGAACGTCTTACGTCACTTACTGGATCAAAGAAGTTGAAGGTGGCTCCAAGCTCACCATTTCACATGTCGGCTACAAAGCCAACAGTTCGGAATACATCGATGTGAGCACGGAGTGGCCACTCGCGATGAAGCGGCTCAAGGCCTACGTCGAAAAGTAATCCAGTAGCTGTTCTTCGGGGCTGCAACGGCTTTTTTAATGGTCGGCAAGCTTGTGGAGCGATGCCGACTTCGCATAGTATTTCATTGCTTAGAAATTCGGATTGGCGGCAAAAAATGCTGCCGTCTCAGCAATTGGTGAAATGCTATGTCTGCTACAGAATACAATGTCAAACAGTACGTCTCAGATATCCGTGCCATCGTGGCGGCCGAGACGGATACGAAAGCCATAACTGACCGCATCAAACCGCTGGCGAAGCAGTTGGCGGCCGCACCAGGCTGGATGAAGGACGAGTATCGCGGAGTTGATGAGAAACAGGGGTTTGGTGTCCATCTCCTGCACGAGGAAGATAACCACGATCTTGCGGTTTTTGTTCTGACATGGATGCCCGGTCGCGGTACCCAGCCCCACAATCACCTGACATGGGCTGTGGTTGCGGGAATCGAGGGTGAGGAATACGAAGAAGAATTTGAGCGCGTTGATGATGGCTCTAAGCCTGGTTATGCGAAGCTCAAGAAGACCGGTGACGTAACGCTGCGTGCAGGCGATGTTTCGGCGTGTACGCCGGCTGCCATCCACAAGGTTTGGAATACTGGCGACGAGCTATCGATTTCGCTGCACACCTATGGCCGCCACATCAACTTTACTGGTCGGTCAGAGTTCGATTTGGAGAACGATGCTGAGAAGCCTTTCGTCGTTTCCGTCGAGGAGTAGATTGCCTCCTCAATCGGAGGGCGCGGGGTTGCTTGCGCCCTTCATTTCATTGGCTAACCATAAGCGGCATTCAAGATTTCCATAACCTGCTCAGGGCTGTCGATTTTGCGCGGGTTGGAGAATGTCCAATCATCCAGCATGCAGTTCTCAGCAAGGCGCGGAAGGTCATCATGCGCGACGTTGACCTCACGCAAAGTCCGCGGCATGCCGAGATTTCGAATGAGCTCATCCAAGACTTCGCTTGCTGGTCTCTCTGGTTGACCGAGAGCAGTCGATACTTCCTGCTGACGATCAGCATTGACCGAAAGGTTATAGTCCAGCACGTAGGGCAGCATCACGCACGATGTATGGCCGTGTGGAACGTTGGCTGAGCCGCCGAGGATATGTCCGATGGCATGGCTGGCACCGAGCTTGGTGCCGGAGATGATACCGACCATCGATAACCATGCACCCATCAGACAGCGTAAGCGGCCCTCAAGATCGTTCTTATCTGCCTTGGATCGGGATAGACCATCGCTAAGCGCGCGCAGGGCCTGCAGGGATGTGCCGTCGGTGTATTCGTTGGCATCGATTGAGCAGAGCGTCTCGACGGCGTGATCGACGGCGCGCACGCCGCTGGACAACCACAGCCATTCCGGCGTGTGGACCGTGACGGCGGGATCAAGAATCACGGAGACAGGGACGATACCCGGGTTCATGTAGCTTTGTTTGAGCTGCAGGCGGGTATCAGTCACGCCTGCGCGAGCATTGAACTCACCGGCTGAGAGTGTTGTTGGAACGGTAATCTGTCGGACTTTGGGTGGACGGAACTCAGGGATACGGCGCTTGCCGTCTTCGACCACTGTTCGAAACGGCTCAAGTCCATCCACGTCAGAGATATCGTGTTCAAGGCAGATGGTGACTGCTTTGCCGCCGTCGTTGGCCGATCCGCCGCCGACTGTAACGAGAAGATCAGTGCCGGCTTCTCGTGCTGCGTTCGCACACTCAACGACTGCTGATCGCGGAGAATGCGACGGCATATGGTCGTGCAGCCCGGCGAAGCGATCGCCGAGTGCGTGCTTGATCTTTTCGATCTCATCTGTGGTGGATGCGAGTGTTTTGCTGACAAGCAGAAAAACACGCTTGGCGCCGAGGCGGTCGGCTTCGGCGACGATTGATGCAGCGGCTGGTTCACCGAAGATCACGCGATTCATTTGCGTGAAGACCATTGTACTTGATCGCATGTTCCAATCCCTCGTCGCTCGTTTCAGTGCGAGCCTACCATGGCCGGTTCGTTGCGGGCGATCCCAACTGAGATTGTGTGACTGGGTAAATAGTGAGCAAGGCGTGGCCTGATCCCGGGCGAGGGCCTGTCGAACTGTGCTGCACAGAATCTCCTGGATCTGTGCCTGTTCAGAACCGAGCGACGATCCTATCGTCGTGAGAAAACTGATCGCGGATCATTGCAGGAGTTTGCAGCATGAAGAGCCGACGCTTCATCCAATGTGATGTCTTATCGTCCGTTCCTGTGAGGGGCAACGGGTTGGCAGTGGTTGTGGATGGTGATGGCTTGTCCGATGAAGAGATGCAGCTCTTTGCGGCTTGGACCAATCTGGCCGAGACAACTTTTCTGATGGCGCCAACGGACGCGCGCGCTGACTATAAGGTCCGCATTTTCACACCAGCTCGTGAGATGCTGTTTGCCGGCCACCCGACCCTCGGCAGTTGTGAATCCTGGTTGCACAGTGGTGGCAAGCCGAAGGACGCTGGTATTGTTCGACAAGAGTGTGGTGTTGGCATTGTCGATATCGATATTGCAGGAGAAGTGCCATCATTTCTTGCGCCGGAAACAAAGGTTGAGCCGTTGCCGGATGATATACTGACGTCGATTAGAGATGCTCTTGAGATTTCCGAAGATCGGATCGTCCTTACGGCACGGCTGACGAATGGTCCGGAATGGCAAGTACTCGAGTTGGCTAGTGCTGGGGATGTGCTGATGGCAGACTCCGCCAAAATTCGGTATCCGGCATTCCGCGGGATCGGATTGATTGGTGCTCATGAACCAGGCGAAGAGTGTGATTACGAGGTTCGCATGATGAGAGCATCAAGTGGGATGAGTGAGGATCCAATTACCGGGTTACTCAATGCTGCAATCGGATGCTGGATGCGTGATCTTGGGGTTTGGAGCGGCGCCAAGAAGATTGCGCAAGGCGCCTGCATCGGACGTTACGGTCGCGTTTCCGTGCGATGTGAAGAGCAAGGTGTATGGATTGGCGGTCAAAGCCATGTTCTCATTGAAGGTACCGTTCTGCTTTAGAGTAAGATCGTTCCGGATCGAAGCGCTTGGCGCATCCATCTGAAACGATCGGGCTTTAGTGCGCAGAGGTCGTCTGATTGCGCCTATTCCCGATAGATTTCGGCTGTGCCGTTGTCGATGTGATAGCCAATTGCAATGTCGGCAGATCCATCGACAAGTGTCAGTCTTTTACTGGAGGCACGAGTCTTGAGGGTGCCGTTGATCCAGACTGCTGTAAACAAGTCCGTAATCTTGAACTTCTTGGTCAGTCTGACAAACACGATTTGATTGGGTGGTGGGGGTGGAACATGAATGCAGGCCCCCACATAGGGGACAAGCAGAAAGTCATTGACGCCCTTTTCCGAAAACTCAAGAGGCAGTAGATAGCCGGCCATACGGATGGACTTGCCGTTAAGCTTGCTGTTGACACGTTTTTGGCGTTTCTCAACTGCCTTCAACCAGGACTTATACTTTACGATTAGCTGGTCAACATTGATCCCGGCTTTTGCGAACTGCCTTTCATAGACTTGGGCATCGTTAATGCCCTGTTGGTTCTCCACTAGATGCCGATCACTATCTTTCAGATTACGAGCCCAATCGATCGTCTCTACATCGAACCGCTGATCTTGTGTGAGGTTTTCAAGTGGATCCTTTAGCGGTGGGAGACTTGGCAGAAGATGCTTCCACTCAATCTCGCGTGCTGCATTCGCCTGCAGTACGGCCACGCACAGCATCATGATGACTGTAAGCGCAGCAGTGGTACGAACCGCAACTACTCTCATAGCAAAAGACCCAATCTCAATACTGGACGCCGTCGCATGTTAAACCATCAGCGTTACCTCTAAACTATTGAAGCGGCCCTGATTTCTGCTTCTGCTTTAATGCAACGACTAGATTTTCCAAGTTTTTGATCAGATGCTGCTCGGATGTTGTGCGTGCCGCATGGGCGAAGAACTCTTGCAGCAATGCTTCGGTAATGGCGTTGCTTGGTATCCACTCGGCACTTGTCCGTTCGCAAGCTGCACGAATGTTTTGTCTGGCTGTCTTGATATCCAGCGCATGTACTTCGGCAATCTGTCTGGCGTCCGCCATTGTTATCCCGGCCCTCGATCATTCAGTCTTGTCGATTTTCACGTTATATCATAACATTAAATGTTGTAATTCAAGTGGGCCAAGCTTGTTTGTGGCCGCGCGTGCGCGCAGACCATTGGGGGAATTTCCTCAGTTCTTCAGTCGAAGCGGGGAGGCGTGTATCCGTGACCTGAGATGAAGTAGAATGAAATGTTCGCCACATAAAGAAGCAAGGCGATGGTGAAGATCCAACCAACGCGGAATTTCTTCGGCTCGCAGGCGTCATGACTGCAACCTGTTGACCGGCAATCCATCCAGTAACTAAAGACGTGCAATCCAAAGCCGACGGCAAGCAGTAGCCCTGAGCCTATTAGTATCTGCAACTCAAAGTCATGAATAATGCTGTGAAATGCAATGAATGCTCCGCCGAAGCCAATTTGGCTACCGGCGCTCATCACGGCAATAAAGATCGGTAAACCACAGCAGAATATGTGCGAAAGTTCAGCTAAGAGGCTGAACGTAGTGGCTGTACTCTTCAATCTGATCATAGTTCTGCTAATGTAGCTCGTATTCGCGCTTGCGCAGTCATTATGCGTTTTCAATTTATGCGTTATAGCATTACGCGCGATGTATCTGTCAACAAAGAGCAGACTGTCAATGGCGACTCAAAAACTGACCAAAAACCAGGGTGTTGTTTTGGAAGCACTTCGAGAAAGTGCAGGCCCAATGAGCGCCTACCAGATCCTGGATGTCGAGTCAGTTCGAGAAAAGGGATTGAAGGCGCCACTCACGATTTACCGTGCGCTCGACAAGCTTGTTGAGGTGGGGCTGGTGCATCGGATTGAGACCCTGAACGCATTTGTGTCATGCGATCAAGAGCACCACACGGAGCCACCAGCCTTTATGATCTGCGAGGAGTGCAAGCGCATCATCGAAGTTGGGACGCGATCTATCCAAAGAACTGTCCTCAAGCAAGCCGAGGAACAAGGTTTTCAGGTCAATCAGATGCATGTCGAGGTTTCAGGCCGCTGCCGCAAATGCGCGAATTGACCGCCACATTTCGTAACTGTATAACACTCTTAACTTCAGCGTCTTGTTTATCAGACAGCCCAAAGGATTCGTTATGAAGCGTTACTTCGTTGCCGGTTTGATGTGCCTGATGTTTGCAGGTCCTGCTTTTTCGAAGGACAATCACAAGCATAAACACGGCCATAAACACAAGCATGGTGAAAAGCACCGACAGCTAAGTGCGCATGAGCATGGTAGTGGTAGCTTCAATGTTGCGATCGAAGGCAACAAGGTTGCGATGGAACTCGAGGCGCCCGGTGCTGATATTGTCGGTTTTGAGCACAAAGCACGCACAAAAAAGCAAAAGGTGGCAATTGCTAAAGCAAAGGCAAAGCTAAAGAAACTCGCCAATGTAGTGACACTCTCTGATGCAGCTGGTTGTGAGCTTGAGAAAGCGAGCATTGAGCTGCACATTGAGGGTGAGGATGCCCACGACCATGGTAAGAAGAAAAAAGCTAAGCACAGCCACGGTCATAAGCATAAACACGGCCACAAGCATGGCAAGAAGAAAGCTAAGGCAGAAGAAACGCATTCAGAGTTTCATGCGGAGTATCAGCTGACATGTAGCTCACCTGAAAAGCTCGTTGAAATTGCATTTCCTTACTTCAAGAACTTCAAGGGTGCTGAGGAGCTTGAGGTAAGCGTGGCCGGACCTAAGTCGCAAAAGAAGTTTGAGGTCGAGCGGAAAACTGGCAAGATTGATCTTGGCGGTATCATCTAAATTCTGAGTGTTCGTTGTTGCACGAAACAACCAATCAAACACCTGATGCTGGAACGCCCGACATTGTAGAAATGTCGGGCGTTCGCTTTGCTTGGCCTAGNGGGCGAAGCTTTGAAATCTCCATTGAAAGCTTTTCCTTGCCAGCTTCGTCACGCACTTTGCTTGTTGGTCCGTCTGGCGGTGGAAAATCTACTTTGTTGAGCCTGTTATGCGGGATTGTCAGACCTACTGAAGGTAAGATTTCAGTTCTTGGAACAAACATTGTCGGTCTGACAAATGCGGCACGTGACCGGTTTCGTGCAGAACACATCGGCGTTATCTTCCAGATGTTCAATCTGCTGCCTTATGGATCGGTCATCGACAATGTAGTTCTGCCGTTGAGCTTCGCATCGGATAGAAGGCAGCGCGTGGAACGCAATNGCGATGTTGGAGAAGAGGCGGCCCGGCTACTGACNGAGCTTGGCCTGGATCGCAGTGCGCTGGCTGGTTCTGCCTCTGCGCTAAGTGTCGGGCAGCAGCAACGTGTTGCAGCCGCGCGTGCGCTGATAGGGGCACCGGAATTGCTCGTTGCGGATGAACCAACGTCGGCACTGGACGAGCAACATCAAGAACGTTTTCTGAACCTGCTTTTTGATCAACTCGCAAACAGTGGTTCGNGCCTCTTAATGGTTAGTCATGACCGCCGCATTGGGTCAATGTTCGACGAGGTGATTGAACTCGGTGATGTTGTAACGGTGCGGGGTGACGGATGACAGTCTTCCGACTTGCCTGGCAGTCGTTGCGCAATAGATGGATCACCGCATTGCTGACGGTCCTGGCAATTGCGGTCAGCGTGGTCTTGTTGTTGGGCGTCGAAAAGATCAGGACCGGTGCCAAAGCCAGCTTCGCCAATACAATATCTGGAACAGACTTGATCATTGGCGCGCGAAGCGGCGGTATTCAGTTGCTGCTCTATTCGGTGTTCCGAATTGGCAATGCCACGAACAACATGACTTGGCGCAGCTACGAAGACATTAGTCAGCGGCCGGAAGTTGCGTGGATCATTCCTTTGTCACTGGGTGATAGCCATCGTGGCTTCCGCGTGCTCGGAACCAGCCAGGAGTACTTTGANCGATATAAGTTTCGACAGGGACGATCCCTGGAATTTGCTTCAGGCAAGAAGTTCGATGACTTATTCGATGCTGTCGTAGGAGCCGATGTTGCTGAAGCGCTAGGATATAAGGTCGGCGACAAGATTGTTGTTGCGCACGGCTTGGGACGGATTGGTCTCAACAAACATGATGATAAGCCCTTTCGGGTCTCAGGCGTGCTGNAGAAGACGGGGACGCCTGTTGACCGCACGGTTCACGTAAGCCTTGCAGCAATTGAAGCGATCCATATTGATTGGCAAGGTGGTGCCCGACGGACGGATCGTACGGTTACTGCCGATGAAGTGCGTACCATGCGGTTGCGCCCCAAAGCGGTTACGGCTGCAATGGTCGGTCTCAAGTCAAAGCTGGCTATCTTCAAACTGCAGCGATATGTCAATCAGTACCGGTNTGAGCCGCTGTCGGCGATTTTGCCGGGAGCGACGCTTTATGAGTTGTGGGGATTGGTCGGGACAGCTGAAACGGCGTTGATGGTCGTCTCTTTCATGGTCGTGGTCACCGCAATTCTCGGCATGATTACGATGATCCTGGCAACATTGAATGAACGTCGTCGTGAGATTGCCATTCTGAGGTCAGTTGGAGCCGGACCGCGNACGGTCATNGGNNTGTTNGTNTNNGAGGCGGGAATCTTGACGTTGGCAGGCGTNATCGTNGGTGTCGTCTTGACTTACNTTCTGTTGTTTGCGCTNNGGCCTNTGATCGACANCACTTACGGCCTGTATCTGGAGATTGCAGCACCTAGCTCACCAGAGCTGATGGCACTGGCTGCCATTGNTATCGGGGGTGTTGTGGCTGGATTGCTGCCGGCACTGAGAGCGTATCAGCACTCGTTAGCTGATGGGATGACTGTACGCAGCTAGAGCGCGGAGTATAGACAGTTCTTCAGTAAGACCGGTCTCAATCCGCGCTTGCAACTGTTGAATGGGCCCCAGCGTTCGTCGAACCTGGAGCGACCCGAAGATCNGGTTCTCCAGGACCTTTGTACGACCTANTCTTCTTTCTTTTTCGCTTNCGCTTTGAGGAACGCGATGACGTTCTTGCGGTCCGCCTCTTTCTTNAGACCCGCGAACGCCATGTTTCCNCCTTTGATGAATTTGCGTGGGGCCGTCAGGTATTTGTCGAGGTTTTCTTCAGTCCAGACGAGGCCGCCCTCGGCTGCCTTCTTCATGCCTTTGGAGTATTTGTGGCCTTTGATTAAACCTGCTGCGCGCCCGACAATGCCAACCAGGTGAGGGCCGGACTTCTTCTTTTCTTTGTTGTAGAAGTGGCAGGCCGCGCATCTCTTGAATACACTCTTGCCAGCAGCAACATTGCCGTCCTGTGCCGCGGCGAAGGTAGGTGCAATCGCTGTGCAAATGGCGACAACCGCGCTGCGGATGATCATGTTCATTTGGTTACGTTTCCCTTTGTGTTTTCCGTAACAAGGTCACGGCGCGAAGATAAACGAACAGAAATCGTCAGGCGAAGTCACGAATTCGTGGGAGATTGCGACGTCACTCCACCGATAGTTGAGACTAGGGTCGGTCGCTTTGCAAGGTGAAGATCGTTGGACGTCCTGTCACTGGCGACACATGATGCAGCACATGCTCCTTATCGTTCAGTCGAGCTAACTTCGAATGCCAGTGACGCGACGAAGTCGACCCCAATCTGGCAGTGTTGTGCGCGTCCGTTTCGTCTTATGTCTTGCTGTTGAGATCGGTTTGCTCGGAAGCGCGTGTTTGGTCAGCCAAAGAAGCGGCAAACTGACCTTGTAAGAATAGCTTGCAGATGGGGCGGTGAAATACTACACAAGCGCTTCGATCAATTGGCTCGCCCTCCGAACTATCGCTTCTGATATTTCGATGAGCGGCAAATGATTGGTTGCACGCGAATATTGTCGTCGAGTTTGCACTTATTTGGTCTTTGTTGACTGCTGGATCCGCCCAATCGATCCTGTTCTGAGGACTTCGTTTCGGGCTGATTTGTAGAGCGAATAGGACTGTTAACGTGGGTATGCTTATCGGTATGGCATACACAATGTTAGACATGCAGCCCCGCTGACGATGTTTATTTGCGGGACTTTCGCCGTTATTCTGGCGCTAGTTCCGATAGGGCACCGGTAGCTCAGCTGGATAGAGCACCAGACTACGAATCTGGGGGTCGGGAGTTCGAATCTTCCCCGGTGCGCCAATAAAATCAATCACTTAGGATTTTTAGAGCTTTGCAACTTGGCCTGTAGGTAACGCTGTAGGTAACAAATCTGCATGTTATGCAGCGTTAGTGTTCGTGGAACAATGTACTGCTTGTCGTCTTACTGGAAGATCGTGCGAAGCTGGCGCCAAATGTCTTCACCAATTCCATGCATGAACCCGTAGATCACTGCGCCTAGCAGGGTCACCATTCCACCTATAAGCCACGGCCGACGCGTCGGTGGTTTGGGCCTAAGCTTCTTGAGCACTTCTATCTGCTCAGTTAGTTCGCTGACGCGGCTTCCCGTCCAATCCGGTGGTTGTCCGGTTTGGTAATGTCGCTTGTCATGGCGATACTTCGCTTCGTCCCTCAGACCAATCAACACTTCTAGAGTTCGCCAATTGGCATCCATCTCCGTACGCAACTTATCGATATCGTACTGCCCGTAGGGCCGTGGATCAGGTGGATCTGGTAGTTCGGTTGGCCGGCTCAGATCAGCTACTTGCGCTTCCGGGAACCCTGGAAATTCTACCTGCGTTGAACCCTGTACGGTCGCTCGCATCTTACGTTCCTTTACGGTAGTACCAGCTCAGCTCGTTCGTCCCTTCAGTTCAATCCGCTGCTACGGATGCTGAGCCTTCTAGAAAGCAGGAAATAATGCAGAAACGCAAGATCTTCACTGCCCGAGAACGTTCAGCGATTGCAGTTTGAGACTTTGTGCTATTCAAGGCCGTTCAGCTGACGAATATGGATTTCTAGCTCATCGGACAATGACCTGCGTTGATCCACTTCAATGGACTGCGGAGCCCGACCATACCCTCGGTCAAGCAGGCTCGTTGCAGCTTGGACTCTAGCTGACGCCGGACTTTTTTGATCGCTCATAACCTCAACCAATGTGTTCAGCGCGGCTTCAGTGTGAGTTCGTGCCAGTGCAGCTAGATCGTAGTCTCGTTTCGGTCGTCCACGCGGGTTCCCTGAAATCCCTTTTTCGAATGGGCGACCTCGAATGCGCTGAGATTGCGCCTGATCATCTGTTGCGGCGCTTTTTGGGCGACTACTATCGCAAACCGCTGGTAGTAATAGCTGTGCTGTTTGCTTGCTGTTAGCAGCGACATTCATGCCTCGATTCCTTCATAATCGGCTTTGCGTCTGGCCATGGGATGGTCCCATATTGGCATTCCGAGATTTGATCTGAACCGATAATGCTTTAGTTGCGCGCCGCTGCCCGTTTCTATTGTGGCGCTTTGGTCCGAGACTTGAGTGACTTGCTTAGGGGCTTTGAACTTTGACGCTGCCAGCGACGTAACGAGCTCTTGAGCCTCGATACGGATCTTCGGTGCATTGCTGTTCAGTCCAAACAGTTCCGAATCTGTCCAACCCATGCTGACCGCGGTCAATATCCAGCCTTCGTTCAGCTGTAGAATGCATGAAGACAAAATGCGAGTAAACCATGGGCTGTCTATACAATAGATTGAGTCTAGCTGATGCCGCCAGTGGGCGATTTGTAGGCCAGCTAGATGATCAATATCGGAACCGACCTAGTTTTCTGCGATTGATCGAGCCTGTCTGTCGGAAACGTCCCCCGCGTCAAGACAAAGAGCTACACGCTCATGATATGCTTCGATCAGCAGTGATGGATCGTCGGTACAGTTTCCTAGCGTCTCATGCGTCCCGCTTGTCCCAGCTGTCCTACCTGGTTCAGCATTGTTGTTGCTGTCCCATGGGACGTCCCTAAGGAGTGTCCCATGGGACAGTTGTTGATCGATAGCCACAACACGCGCACGGGCAAGTGCGAGAACGCTCATGGCTGCACCTTGTGTTTTATCTTGCGGCCCACCGTCGATTTCGAGCGACCTGTCCGCTCCGCTATCTCGCGAACTGAGCAGCCTTGTTTGCTAAGCGCCACTAAGACCTCGTCGTCATCAGCCTGTGTTATGTCATCGACGGACCACTGATCATTCTGCAACCAGGCCTCAAATGGTTCAGCGTCCGCACCACAGAAACCACGCGCTTTCTCATAGTGAACCTCAAACCTGGCACCTTGGCTCGCCTGATAATCTGGAGGATGCTTCAACGCGACGACGGAATTTAAGATATCCTCCTTGCGGGATGTCCCGCGCTGCTTGCCGCTCTTGCCAGCATGATGCACGAACAAAACTGACTTGCCTTGTCGTCTCAGATTCAAGGCCCAAGACTGTACAGGGACCCAGCTATCGGCCTCGTTCTCACGCAGGGACGGGCAAAGTGTTGATAGGTTATCGACAATCACCAATTCGGCAGGCGCTAATACATCCGCGAAGTAGGCTTGCGTTTGAGTGTCCGCAAGATCTGGTAGCCCATCTATCTCCATATCCGCTGCTAAGACGTGGAAATTATTGTCTTCGACTTCGACGTCCATAGACTTGATCGTCCGTGCGACGCGTTCCTGTAGCATTGCGCCGGACATCTCGCCGTCGATCAAAAGCACGCGGCGCGACTTTAGTGCGTTCCACCTCAAGAACGAGGTTCCAGCCGCAACAGCACAGGCAATACCAATTGCAACGTGCGTTTTGCCGATGCCTCTCGGAGCATGGATCATGGCCAAACCTTTGGTGGGCAAAAATGGAGCCAAGATGAGATCTGGCGGTTCGAATTCGTGCGCCAATAACTGCGCTGCCGTCATGGGGTTAAGGCCTCCGACGTAGGCCGGCGCATGGTCAGTGTCATCGTGATTTGACGTTGATCGCCTAAGCGTATGCTCTGGCAGAGTTAGCCAGTCGCGATCGGCATTGTGCACACGCATATCCATCATCGCGACACAGACCAAGTTGTCCGAGACGAAATGCGGACCAATTGAGAGTGCTGTTTCGAGAGCCTTCGCGAGCGGAAGCAAGTTCCCGGATAATCGCGTGAACGGCGGCAGCAATGTAACGGTCGTGCTGAACACGAACCAGGGGAGTGGGCGGCGGATATTGGAGCTGAGGCGGTGACGGGAATGCTGCTAGCAACTCTGAACGTGAATATCGCCGACCATTTCCGCAAGAAAGGGTTTGGCTTTTACATGCCAAGTCCCTGGAAGCCGAACGAGCCGGACAATGTCGCGCGCGTGTGGGTCACCGCCATAGCTTTCCGCTAGTATAAGATTAATCTGCGCGGCCTCACAAAGCGATGGCGGATCGAACGGATCAACGAGGATTGTATCCTGCCAGCGGTTTGGACTTGTCGCTACGCGAGCGCTTGCTTCA
Organism: Filomicrobium sp.; assembly: GCA_002689605.1. Lineage (GTDB taxonomy): Bacteria > Pseudomonadota > Alphaproteobacteria > Rhizobiales > Hyphomicrobiaceae > Tectiglobus. The sequence continues at coordinate 19,976 of NZGY01000057.1, read as the reverse complement.
ATCGGAAGATCGGGAACAGGAGGATGATCAACGTCCCGATGGACCGCCCGTGGTTTGCTAACGTCTGACTTTCTGCGCCGATTACCCTTCGTCTCATTTACGCAGATGAAAGCACCGCATCCCTGACGATTTGCTACTTCGATTGCGCCAAAAAGCCGGTCAATCAGATCGTAGTCGTTGCACATGGCTGCGGTCGCACCGGGCGCCTCAGGAATCAGAGATACATGATGTGGGATATCGATCGGGCCTAGCAGTCGGCAATAGCGGATTATCTCGTTGCGATCGATCGAGAGTGTGGTTCGGTTGGTCATAGTCGTCTTTGCCTTCAAGAGACGACGGCATTGCGTCAGTGTAAGAACCCACGCAAACGCAGGATACTATTGCTGTCGTGATTATATGTTCGGGTGTGAGTTTGCTTGCGTCGCGAATCGATCGATGCGCGCAGTCGCTTTTGCTGTCGGCTGATGCGTCAAGGATCGTGGTTGGCCAGCCAGTCAATTATCTCGCTTTGCCGCCAATAATTCCGACCATTTATGCTTATGTGCTTTGGGAACAATCCCTGCTGCTGCCATCGCCAGATTGTCATATCTGACGTGGGGATTTGTTCGCGTAGCTGGCGGCGATTGATCAGCTTGTCTGCCGGATCAGTTTGCGGCAATCGGTTCAGTCCGTCACTCATTGTTGCCTTACGTGTTATTGAACGTGGGCAAGTGATGCGGTTTTATGGATCGCAGTTAAATAGACGAAAGTGAGGTTTCTATCGCATCAACGTAGGCCAGATTTCTCTGACTATGCACTTGGTGGCTTCTTCCTTGGTAAAACCATAGTCAGTCTGTAGCATCTTAGATGCTGTGTGGATCGTTTGATGACTTTCTTTGGCGTAAGAGAATCGTGGTTGCTTACCCTCCTTGCCACCTAGACGATCCCGCCACCTTTTGAATGCTTCTGATTCAGAAGATTCGTTTTTGTGACGTGTCGGCAGTTCTGCCCCGCCCTTCTTCAATAGTTCAACTGCTTTTCTGAGGGCCGTCTCTTGCGTCAATCCATCTGCGATCAGGAGGTCAACGATAGCCGCAGCGGCGCCCAAATGCATTTGATAGGTAACGTTATCTCGTTGTCTGGATTTGACTGCCGGTTTCAGAACCTCTGGCGTTCGTCCTTCGTTCAGATCACCAAGTGCGCCTTGCAGTTCAATGAACGTTTGAATCGCTCCTATGTCGCTATCGGGTAGAGGTCGCAGGAGGTTGCTGATGGCAACAATCATGTCGGACCAGGCTTCTCTTTTCTCGTTCATTTCTTTGGATGAATGGTACTTCACTGAAGCAGTGCGCATATCCATTAGAAATTGGCGGTAGGTGCGTTCGTCTACATAGCCTTGCATTCTTCTCTCCCAGCGCATCGGTTAAAGTCGTTTCCGGATCAGCAATGATTCGGACAATACCGCGCTCACCTATGCTGATTGTGGACAACGGTGGGCAGGCGCGATGTCAGATTCCGGTCTCAATATAATTGGAACTTGGATGCACCTCTTAGGCGGTTGCCACCAAGGTTCCGAGGGGCGGCGCTTTGACGGGTCTGCTTCGACTGGGAGCGGACATGAAGTTGCCAGCTAAGTTGTGCCGATTGTGCCACCTGCCGTCTGACCATCTGTCGGCGACTATTGGTGCAATGTCCACCAAGCCGAGGTGAGCCGTCAGCCTAGACAATGCGAAGTACGTTCGGAACGAGTGCCTGATGTTGGCTGACAAGCGGTCTCGACAAGCTCATAGTCAACATCTCATGCACTGGCTTAAAACAATCTAGGAAAGTGTGGAATGAGGCAGTACCCTCTGGGCTGTGAAGATCAGCAGTAGGAGAACACTTGCGTCTGCAGAAGCGGGCTTTTTCTACAGACCCACTTCTCTTAGATCGCTACGCTGATTGAGCAATTCTACCTCGCCCTTAGCGCTCTACAAACGCCTTTTCGATAATATATTCGGCAGGGTGGTTATTCGAACCTTCCGAGAAACCACGCTCCTCTAGAATTGGCTTCATGTCGGCCAGCAGATCGGGGTTGCCGCACAGCATAACCCGGTCGTTATCAGCGTTGAGCGGAGGAAGGTCGATGTCATCGAACAAGCGCCCACCGGTTATAAGATCTGTCACACGACCACGATGCTCAAAGGGTTCACGGGTGACTGTGGGGTAGTAGATGAGTTTCTCACGGATCATCTCGCCAAGATACTCGTCCTGAGGCAATTCCTTTGTAATGCGATCAGCGTAGGCAAGCTCAGCGACAAAGCGGCAGCCGTGAACCAAGACGATTTTCTCAAAGCGTTCGTAGGTATCGGGATCACGGATGATACTCATAAACGGTGCAAGGCCCGTGCCGGTGCTTAATAGGTATAGCCGGCGACCGGGACGCAGGTTGTCGATGATCAAAGTCCCAACTGGTTTCTTGCTGACCAAAACAGGATCACCAACTTGGATATCCTGCAGGCGTGACGTGAGCGGTCCATCGGGAACTTTTATTGAAAACCACTCAAGCGCTTCATCGTAGTTGGGGCTGACCATCGAATAAGCGCGCACCAAAGGCTTTCCCTCCACCTCGATGCCCATCATGGCGAACTGGCCGTTCTCATATCGGAATGACGGATTGCGCGTGGTTGTGAAACTGAAAAGAGTGTTCGTCCAATGACGGACATCAAGAACTGTTTCCTGATAATAGCCACTCATAATTTAAATCCTTCTTGCGTGGGTAATCGATCAGCATCGCACCTCACCTCTGCGCCGGAGCAGGGTGGTATTGCTTGGTCGGAATTGAAGACGTCTTAGACTTGTGCTGGTTCGTTTGATCCGTAGACCTTGATCATTTTGTCTGGTGCATTGAGCCAGTCATCGGCATCAGGCGGCGGCTCTTTCGACTCTGTGATTAGTGGCAGCACCGCCACCATCTCCCGGTTGAGTTTGAGCCAGTGCTCCAATCCTGCATCTGTGTCGGCTTTGATAGCGTCTGCCGGGCACTCCGGCTCACATACACCGCAGTCAATACAAACATCAGGATCTATGACGAGCATGTGCTCGCCCTCATAGAAGCATTCCACCGGACAAACATCGACACAGTCGGTGTACTTGCAACGCACGCAGGCTTCAGTGACGACGTATGTCATGGGCATCTCCGTCAATTGATCTGTCGGAGGGGTGCCACGGGAACAAGTCGGGCGTCGGTCAACAAATTGCCATCGGCGGTCGAGATTCATTTTTTTCGTGTTTGGCAACTAATTGCTTTCGCCACCTCGCTGTCGCCCGGCAAGCTGTCGGAATGTTTGACACCAACACGACAAACGATGCCGCGCGCCCACGCGAGATTGCCATCAGCGAAGACGGGCTGGAGCTGCAAGTTTTGTGGCCTGATAACAGCCAGGCACGCTTTACGGCACTACAGTTATGGCAGAGTTGTCCATCAGCGGCTGGCCGTCGGCGGCGGATTGACGGAACCAACACCCCCAGGGTCACGGACCTCCGCCTCACATCGTTTCAGTCTATAGGCCACTACGCAATAAACATTGCTTTCAGCGACGGACACGACCGGGGTGTTTACCCCTGGTCGCTGCTTCAGTCGTTAACCCGCCAGAAGCAAATGGACGACTTTCTATTGCCGCCGCTCGGGGCCGATTCGCGTTCGGGTGCAGCAGACAAAACAACGAAAATCAATCAACAAGGGTATGATCATGCCAATGGATGAAATAGGTGACGGTCTTTCAGAGGTCTCATGTGATGTGCTCGTCATCGGCGGCGGAACAGCAGGCCCAATGGCTGCTCTGAAGGCTAAGCTGAAAAACCCGAAAGCAAACGTCATCCTATTGGAAAAGGCCAACGTGAAACGGTCTGGTGCCATTTCGATGGGAATGGACGGTCTGAACAACGCTGTTATTCCCGGCTATGCGACACCCGAGCAATATGTCAAAGAGATCACTATTGCCAACGACGGGATCGTCGACCAAAAACCGGTCCTGAAATATGCCGAGAATTGCTATTCGATCATTGAAGAATTGGATAGCTTCGGGATTCGCTTTCTGAAAAACGAGAACGGCGACTTCGACGTCAAGAAAGTCCATCATATCGGCACCTATGTTCTGCCAATGCCGAATGGCGACACGGTCAAGAAGGCTCTCTATCGGCAGCTCCGCCGTGCACGATTGCTGATTTCTAATCGCTATATGGCGACTCGTTTGTTGACAGGTAAAAGCGGTCGCATCGCTGGAGCAATCGGTGTTAACACCCGAACTGGCGAATTCCTGGTTGTTAAAGCCAAAGCTGTCATACTCTGTATGGGCGCGGCCGGGCGGCTGGGTTTGCCGACATCAGGTTATATGTTTGGCACTTATGAAAATGCTGCCAACTCTGGTGATGGCTACGCCATGGCCTACCATGCGGGAGCGAAGTTAGCGAACCTGGAATGCTTCCAAATCAATCCGTTGATCAAGGACTACAACGGCCCCGCTTGTGCATACGTCGCCGGACCGTTCGGCGCTTACACTACCAACAACCAAGGCGAACGTTTCATCGAATGTGATTACTGGTCAGGCCAAATGATGTTGGAGTTCTTCAACGAACTTCAGTCTGGCAAGGGGCCGGTATTCCTAAAAATGAATCACCTGCACGAGCGTACAGTGGAGGAAATATCCAAGACGCTTCACAATGTTGAACGACCGACACGTGGGCAATTTCACGAGGGTCGCGGGATCGATTACGCCAAGCAGATGGTCGAAATGCATATTTCGGAAATCGGTTTCTGCTCCGGCCATAGCGCTTCAGGTGTTTATGTTGATGACTTCGCGCGAACAACAGTGCCTGGCCTCTACGCAGCTGGCGACATGGCAAGCGTTCCGCACAACTACATGCTCGGTGCCTTTACCAATGGTGCGATCGCCGGTGAGGATGCTGTCGCATTTGCAGGCGAAGTTGATTTCGATGAATTCGATGACGGCGCCGTCGTTGCAGAGCGCGAGCGCGTGATGGGACCAACAAAGCGCGAAGACGGAATTCCGCCTAATCAAATCGAATACAAAACACGCCGTCTGGTGAATGATTATCTTCAGCCTCCTAAGGTCACGCGTAAGTATGAGCTGGGCCAGGCCCGATTGGCTGAAGTCCGCGAAGACATGCAGAAGGGCATGATGGTCCGCAACTCGCATGAGCTTATGCGGTCGTTGGAAGCAGCATCAATCCTCGACTGTGCAGATATGGCGGCCCACGCCTCTCTTTACAGAGAGGAAAGTCGTTGGGGCCTGTATCACTGGCGCACGGACTATGCGGGCAAGGACAATGATAATTGGTTCTGCCACACGCTGCTTTCGAAAAAAGACGGCGCAATGTTCTCCGAAAAGCATCCAGTCGCTGACTATGTCGTGCCCATCGCGGACGATGAGAAGGACCTCTACGACAAGCAGCGTGTGACCGCTGCAGAATAACCCTGAAACGAACTCTAGAGCATAACCAATAGCTCTCCGACTTGAAGGATTCAATCGATGCCATTAGCCGCCCAATTCACCACAGTTCCGGTTGTCGTCGATGATGAAAAGTGCATCGCCGAGAAAGGATGCCGGGTATGTATCGACGTCTGTCCGCTCGACATTCTCCGGATCAACGAGGAAACAGAGAAGGCTTATATGGCCTACGATGAGTGCTGGTATTGCATGCCGTGTGAGTCTGACTGCCCGACGGGTGCCGTCAAGGTCAATCTCCCTTACCTGCTGAAGTGAGGTTGAAAGATGTCAGAGCTATTCGAAGCCTACGATGACCTGGACGACCTGAAAGAAGCTCTAAGTTCAGAAGATCCTGGTGAGCGCCGCGTCGCCATCATGGATCTTGCGGATTTGGGCGATCCCGCTGCGATTCAACTCCTTGCAACTGTGATTACTGATTCAGATGCCGGTGTCCGCGAGCAGGCTGCCCGCGCGCTCGGAGAATATGATGGACCCGAGGCATCGTCGGCACTGGCAAGTTACTTGGTCGATTCGGAAAAGCAGGTGGCAGAAGCTGCCGCGTACTCCATTGCAGAATTGAAAGACCCTGCTTCAGCCGATGCGTTAGTGCCGCTGGTAGCCCACGATGACCCATTCGTCGCTGCATCGGCACTTCGCGGCCTGAGAGAATTACGCCGTTCAGACACTCTTCAACCAGCCCTGCAGGCACTCTCTTCGGAGCAGAATATTGTTCGCGTTGAAGCTGTCGGCGTGATTGGCTTCCTAAAGCTCGAAGAAGCTGTTCCCGCACTGAAATCTGCTGCTCAGGATAGCGACTCCAAGGTCCGTCGAGCTGCGGTTAGCGCTTTAGCCTTTTCGCAAGTACCCGCTGCTCAGGAAACCGTCGTTGCTTCTCTGTCAGATGAGGATTGGATGGTTCGTGAGATGGCGGCTGAGACACTGGTGCGGTCACCGAAAACCGATGCCGGTTTAGCTGCTCTTCGCAATGCCATCGATGACGAGTATTGGCAGGTGCGTTTGAAAGCAACACGAAGTCTTGGCAAGTTCAAAGCCTTTGAAGCTGTGGACTTAATAGGTCCGGGCTTGTCCCATGAACAGCCGAACCTCCGCAAAGAGACTGCAGCCGCACTCGGCGAAATTGCAATGCCCGAAGGGCGTAAGTATCTCGCACCATTCATCGACGACAACGATCCAGACGTGCGCAAGAATGTAAGGTGGGCTCTGGGCCAGATTGAAAAAACAGAAGCTGCACAAGCCTAGTCATTAGTCACTTGGTATTCGACGAATAAAGTTCCGAACGTTCACCTGGATAGAGGCAATCCAACCGGTATGACCCATGCCACGGCTCCTTCGATGAAGACAAAGCCGCAAAAAAGGCACAAGTACATTGTGATACGCGACTGGCTCTCTGAACAGATTGCCAGCGGCGCATTTGCCCGCGGGGAGCAAATGCCAAGCGAACATGAGCTGATGCAGCGGTTCGAAGTGAGCCGCGTCACGGCCCGTCAGGCGCTAACTGACTTGCGGAACAAGGGCCTGATTGAAGCCCATCACGGCAAGGGTTATTTTGTTAGCCGCTTCACTGCAACGTCGAACCTAGAGCGCCTTCAAAGCTTCGGCGAGATGATGGCCCCATTAGGCATCGAGACCTGCTCAGACATCATTGAACTGTCGGAAGTGCGTGCTGACCAGGAAACGGCTACTTCTCTCAAACTATCTTATGGTTCACCGCTGACGAGACTTGTGCGTACTCGCAAAGCTGGCGGACGTACCGTTGCTCTCACTATCAATCATCTTCCTGTTGCACTGGGCCGTCGTGTCATGTGCCTCGACTTGGGCAATCAGGATCTCTACCGGCTGATGGAAGATCGGCTCAAGATCGAGTTGGCTTACGCCGACACCATATTAGACACGATCAAAGTCAACGAGATCATTGGACCATTTATTGGCGCGAAACTAGATGAGTCAGTCATTCGGATACAGCGACTAACGTTCGATAGTAGCGGCACGCCGTTGATCCACGAGACAACATATTCACCACTGGAAACCATCAAATTCCAGGTTCGCGTGCCACGCTGGTAACGCTTTCACAAAACCAACATATCTGTCGATTGATGCAGCTCAGGATGTGCTTGTCGCGCAGCGATGTTGCTCGGGCGCAAGCTGATGCCGGAGCAATCTCACACTTGTATTATCTCACAATTGAACGTTGCAGAAGATTTGAGCAGACCACTCGCAAACCGCCACTTTCTATGCCTCTTGTTACCATTAACCAACCAAGTTGCCGTCTCGTCCTGAGACAGTATGGGCGTTAATTAAGTCAACAAAAACATAGTCTTAAAAAAATCTTTCTTCCTTTCATCTCGAATTGGCACAACGCTTGCCCTCCTTATATCGGCAAAAGAGACATGCTGCCGACAAAACAAGGAGACATCCATGCGTCATGGAATGAAGTATTTGATTGGAGCAACGTTGCTCGCGCTGCCGGCGATGAGTGCGAAGGCAGAAACTATACGCATTGCGGTTGGTCATCAGAGCATGTGCACCGACACCTACACCGCAGGCATTGTGGTGAAAGAACTGAAGCTACTTGAAAAGCATCTTCCGAAGACGGGCAAGTACAAAGACGCTGATTATAAGATCACCTGGTCCGACTACTCATCTGGTGGGCCGATTACAAACCAGATGCTTGCCAACAAACTCAACATTGGCGTGATGGGTGATTATCCGCTCATTGTAAACGGCGCCAAGTTCCAAGCTACAAAGTCGCTTCGCACGCTCTATGTTGCTGGCACAGGCTACAATCTTAAAGGTTCAGGCAACGCTGTCGTCGTGCCCGTTAAATCTGACATCTACGAGTTCTCCCAACTCAAGGGCAAGTCGGTATCGACACCCGTTGGGAGTGCTGCCTGGGGCACGCTTCTCAAGGCTCTTCAGGATCATAAGATCCCGACATCACAGATCAGCCTGAAGAACCAGAGCCCGGCTGTCGGTGCTGCCAACATTGCAGCTGGCAAGATCGACGCTCACTCCGACTTCTGTCCGTGGTCAGAACTGATGGAGTTCCGTGGAACCGGTCGCAAGATTTACGACGGTAGTGAAGCCGGTGTTCCTTATCTTCATGGTGTCGTTGTTCGCGAAGACTTCGCGAAAAAATACCCGGAGGTTATTCAAGCCTTCATCAAGGCCGTTTATGAAGCTGGCAAGTGGATTGAGGCGGACCCTGTAAAGGCTACTGACTTCATGGAGAAGTGGACCGGTGTTGAGAAAGAAGTACTTTATCTCTACTTCTCGAAAGGCGGTCACCTCACACTTGAACCATCCATCAAAGACAAGTGGGTTGAAGCGCTTGAATTCAACCACGGTGTGTTGAAGCGTGAAAAGGCTATCCCGCCGCTCGATTTCAAAGCCTGGATTACAGAGGACTACATTAAGGCTGCCTACAAGGATATGGGCGTCGACTATGCGGCGGACAAAGCCAAAGTTGTTGATCCTCTGAAGGCCAATGCTGGTCTGCCTATGGAAGTTTGGCATTCGCGCGATGGCATTTCGACTTATGCCGGTCTTCCAGAGTTTCTCAAGGCCGTAGCCAAGTTCCGATCCGTTGGACAGAAGTTGAATGCAACTTATGTCTACGACAAAGAGACTGGCCTGAAACTGTTCGGCAAAACCGCTTTCTATGTTGCTGACCCGAAGGGTGGCATGGCGACCTTCCTACGCAAGAAAGATGCTGAAAAGTTTGCGGCATCCGTCGACGGTAAAGTCATCGACTTTGAAGGCGCGTTGAAATCAATCTCCAGCTGATAGCGCAATGCGGTCACCTGCGGATCGGAATGGACGTGTCCTGGTTCGTCCCGGCCCAGCAGGTGGCCGCGCTTCATGCTCACTTCAAGCTATCCGGGACAAGCCTTTAAAGATCGGAACTGAGGCGACTGGAGTTTCCAACAAACTTCGATCTTTCAATACGGAGATCTAACGTGGCTAATACGATGCCGATCATGGCTGATGAACCCAGCATTGCATCGGAGAAAGAGCAGCAACCCGGCGAGGGAAATACAAACGCGAGCGTTGCCGAAACTTCGAAACTTGTTGAGTTGTCGGATCATCGAACGAATGCCGGCACAAGCACACCCGCCACATTCTCCCTGACGGACCTGCTGAGTGATCTATCAGGGTTCCTGACAAGCTGGACCATCAGAATTGTTGCTCTGTGCATTGGCGTTCTGGGATGGCATGCAGCCTCAACACTCGACATCAATTTCTACATTAATTTCGAGAACATTCCCGAACCACTTGTCGTTTGGAGTGCATTCGTCACTCAATTGTCCGGCTCCGAGTTCTACATTCATGTCCTCGTGAGCATGCAGCGCATTTTGATTGGCTATGCGTGTGCAGCCCTGATCGGGATTGCAATGGGGCTCGCAATGGGCCGTTCACGTTTCGCCCAAGACGTCATGATGCCGTATGTCGAAATCCTACGTCCGATCCCGGCAGTCGCCTGGATTCCTATGGCGATCCTCATGTGGCCGACTGAAGAAGCCTCGATCATCTATATCACTTTCCTCGGTGCGCTATTCCCGATCATTCTCAACACAATGCACGGTGTCGAGCAAACGCCGGAAGTTCTTGTGAGGGCGGCTCGTAGTCTCGGTGCCCGCCGTAGCCAGATATTCAGACATGTCGTGTTACCCGCAGCTCTACCAAGTATTGCTACGGGTCTAGCGGTTGGCATGGGAGTGTCTTGGTTCTCGTTGCTCGCTGGTGAGATCATTTCGGGTCAGTACGGCATCGGTTACTTCACTTGGAACGCTTACTCGCTGATCAACTATCCTGACATCGTAGTCGGCATGCTCTGCATTGGCTTTCTCGGCACGCTTTCCACGTACGCTGTCCGACTAGCAACCCGCCCATTTCTTGCCTGGCAGAAGAGGACTCGGTGAACATGAGTAACCTTAGAATTGTGTGCGACGCGATTCGAGACCGCCTAAGTGCCTGGCTTTGGATCACGTTCGGATTTACCGCGCTCTACTATGTCGTTCTTATGATCACAATGATCGCGCGATTTGGGAACTGGCCTAACTATGTCACCGGCTACGATTGGTTTGGCAACGTGGCCCGCATCATCCAGTCCACGCCCTCATACATAGATATGCTGCCAATCATTCGTGACGAATGGTTGCTTGAGATTGGCTACATGAACATGAGCTTCGGTCACGGGATATCGGAATGGAGCCTGAATCTCATCCCTGCAAAGATGGTGCTCACGCTGGTACTGGGCGCATTGATTGCAACCGTGTGGGTGCTGGCCCAAGCTCAACGTCAGGTCTGCACACGTCGCGAGTTAGGCGTTACCGCCGCCGGGTCGGGAGCAGGGGCCACGCTAGTGGCATTGACAGGCGCGACTATGAGTTGGGTCGTTTGCTGTGCCACACCTTCGTGGATTGTCGGCCTCGCCATGATGGGCATGGGCGTCGCAACTGCAAACTGGCTCGAACCTGCGGGTACCTGGGTCGGAGCGGCCGGCTTCATTTTTCTTGGAATCACTCTCTGGTGGCAGGTCCACAGCATTACGAGCCGTACTCGGACCGACGACACATCTGTGTTGGCCGGTAAGCTAAGTACGAGTTCACCAGTGGTTCACGGTTATCGTTAGGGTCAGAAGGTTCGAAACATGGAACTGGCATCATCATCCCCAGAGAAAATTGCGAAGCCTGTCAGACATGTTCGCAGTTCCCAGGGGCATATTCATATCGACCAAGTCGCGATAACCTTCGGTCGTGGCAAGAGTGCCCATCTTGCTGTGAAGCAGACCGACATTGAAATCCAACCTGGCGAGTTTGTCTGCATTCTCGGTCCATCGGGGTGCGGAAAGTCAACTCTGCTGAATAGCATCGCAGGCTATGTCACGCCCACGAGTGGCCGGGTTGTGGTTGACGGAGAGGAAATCAAGGAGCCGGGGCCTGACCGGGGTATGGTGTTCCAGCAGTATTCGTTGTTCCCTTGGAAGACCGTGCGAGAGAATATTGCTTTTGGGCCGCATATTCGCGGAGCATCAAAACAAGAGACCAGTTCAACGACTGAAACTTTCCTTGAAATGGTTGGGCTTGCGAAATTTGCTTCCAGGTACCCTGCGGAACTCTCCGGGGGCATGCAGCAACGCGTCGGGATCGCTCGGGCTCTTGCTAACTATCCACGCGTGCTCTTGATGGACGAACCGTTTGGCGCACTCGACTCCCAAACACGACACATGATGCAGGAAAGCCTTCTTCAAATTTGGGAGGAGTTCGGTACAACAGTTCTATTCGTCACCCATGATATCGACGAGGCTGTATTTCTCGCTGACAGAGTCTTGGTGATGAGCGCGAGTCCCGGCAGCATTATTGCGGACCTTCGAATTGACCTCCCTCGACCACGCCATGCCGACATGATTATGGACACTCAGTTTCTGGCCTTCAAGCGGCTCTGCCAAGACTACATCAAGGCGGAAAGTGTCAAAGCGTTCGAACAGCAAAACGCCTAAGGGAAGGAGACGACTGATGCTCTTGGATCTAACTCGGCGTACGCTCTTTGTGTCCGCATTTATAGCGGCCTTGATTGGCTTCAACCAGATGGCAGTCGCCGAAGTCAAAATCAAACAGTATTCGAAGCCGAAGACATTGGAGGCGTTTCAGCTTCAAGATGGCAAAGGAAAACCGTTTGGCAATGAGCAATTAAAAGGACGCTGGACGCTCGTGCTCATGGGCTTCACCCACTGTCCGGCAGTTTGTCCGTTCACGCTTCAAAATCTTGCCGCCGTAAAACAGGAACTTTCCATACGCGTGTCCCCGTCAAAGTTACCTCGAGTTGTATTCATCGGCGTCGATCCAGATCGCGATCTGGAAACCGTCGGCGAATACGCAAAGCATTTTGACGAGGACTTCATCGGTGTTTCTGGAAAGTGGTCCGAAGTGAAGAAGGTAGTCGAAACCATGGATGGTTTCGTCAGACTTGTCGGCAAAGACAAGGATCCCGAAGGCTACGATGTCCGCCATGGTGCGACGGTGAACTTGCTTGATGCGCAAGGACGCCTGGTTGTCGGAATCTACCCGCCTCTAGAACCTAAATCTGCTGCAATATTCATTGCCGAGACAATGTTGAAACATACTCGCAAACAAGCAACGAACTGAGGGGTAACACTTGTCGTGATTGCAAGAAAACCACATACCTCACGGTTGCACAGCATACTGCTTGGGCTGTTCCTCTTGGCGCCTCACTACGCATACGCTGAGCAGCAGCAGCAGGTTAAGTTCGACGATTGCCACATCACGCTTGGGCCAAAAGTTGCTAAGGTTCATGCCGGCTACTGCAAGATCTCAAATCCATCAGAAAGGCCGCTTGTGTTTACACAAGTCACTAGTGCTGCGTACGGGCGTGTCGAGTTGCATCTCAGTGAAGTCAAAGACGGCATTGCTTCGATGCGCCAGATCAAGAAGCTTGTCGTGGGCGCAGGTGAAACGGTTGTGCTCAGGCCAGAAGCGCTTCACCTGATGTTGATGCATCCTAAACAGAAACTAGAGCCTGAGAGCAAGGTGCAATTCGAATTTACGACTGGGAATGGAGACATCATATCCACCACGCTTCATGCTGTGCGAAACCACGGTGGTGCGAAAGGTAGTCATGCCGGTCATGCAAGCAGCAAAGGCAGCCACAGTGGACATAGCCATNAAATGCAGTGAGTGATTGGCTGATATGAACTACAGGCAGAAACGGCCATCGATTAATAGTTTTGGTTTGCTCATTGCCGGCATTGTTGCACTTTGTCTGACAATGCCGTTGGTGCCCCATGCCCTCGCTGACGGCTTAGGTTACGATGGTTTGCCACCCCAAGAGCTATGCGGTCTCTGTCATGGCTTGAATGGGATTAGCGCGACNTCGAAGTTCCCGAAGCTTGCCGGACAAAAGGCATCCTATATCGAAAAGCAGTTGCGAGATTTTCTAAATCGCCAACGTGGTAATGACGGTGGTCAGATGGCAAGCATCGTCACTGAGATTGAGCCAGAGCAGTTTGCTGAAGCTGCAAGGNATTTTCAGAAGCAACCGGCNCCAAAACCNGATTTGGAATCTCTNGCAGAACTGTCAAAGGCGGATGTAGCTATTGCACGAAACCTGATCACCACGGGTCGGAGTTCAGACGGCATTCCCGCATGCTCAAGCTGCCATGAAGCGTCCGACGCAAAGCCTGCATATGCACCACACCTCACCGCGCAACACCGACGCTACCTAGCCAAGCAGCTCATAGACTTCAAGTCCGGCAACCGGACGAACGATAAAACCAACACAATGCCCGCGATTGCAAAGAAACTATCAGACCGTGAAATAGAAATCCTGGCTGCATACTACGCCGGCCAGCCGCGAGGTGGAGGCTGAAATGACCAATCCGGCAGTAGTCAATATAGGCGATAGGTCAGGCACTCCGCTGGCACTGGCGCATAGCTCCGACACCGGCAGCGCCTCCGCAGTGTATCTGTCGGAAGCGCTGTCACAAATTAACGAGGGAGCCCGTTTTCTCGATCGGCTTACCTTAGACGAGATCAATTCTGTTCGGCGCGTTGCATCGAGTATAGATGTTGAAGCGGGAGAGTGCATCTTTCTGCAAGGCGATCAACACCAAGGTATTTTTCTTATCGAAGCAGGACAAGTTAGGATCTATTACGCTGGGCCATCGGGGAAAGAAATCACCTTGGCTTATTGGACCCCGGGGCATTTCATTGGAGGACCAGAAGTGTTTGGTGGTGGCTTGCATGTCTGGTCGGCAACCGCTGTAGAACCATCTCGATTGTCTTANCTGCCAGGTGCGAAGATTAGATATCTTGCAGAAACTGTTCCAGCTGTTGCGCTCGCGATTATTGACGGCCTTGTTGCCAAGGGGCGCTGCTATTCGGCGCTCGCTCAGATGCTGGGTACACGCTCGGTCACCGAGCGTCTCGCGCAATTGCTCATCATACTCGCCTCCGTGGATGGACAGTCAGACCANGGGCGGATGATAGTTGACCGCCGCATTACCCACGAGCAGCTCGCCATGATTGTCGGATCGACACGGCAGTGGGTCACAAGTACGCTAGCTCGCTTCCAACGCAATGGGCATATCACGGTGACCCGAAGTGCGATCGAAATAGATGATCCTGATAATCTACGAATGGAGTGCTAGCCCTGACTTGTATTGTCCTGCGGTGCCTATATGTGACTTGAATTTGATCACTATTTTGCGCAGGTGCACAAGATAAGGTCACGACGACCAAGATGAACCGGGCCATAATCTTCGCAGTTTGTGNGGTCTTTGAACTGCCCCGGTCTAATCCCATACGGAGCCGGCTCATACACTGGCGGCGCTGAAACAAGATGTGGGTATGAGGCTAGATAGGGGCGTAACTGGATTAGGTTGCTATGTCCCGAATGCCAAGCGACCAAGTTACTTTAGGCTTGTCGACAAAGCATGCCCTGAGAGGCGAAGAGCTGGACTGGAATGATACAAGTGTGACGAAAGTTATCTTGGGGCTAAGCCTGGTTGGGATAGCCGTTCTGGGCCTAATGTTCTTGAATAATGCTTATGGTTTCGGTTCGTTTCTGGCTCAGCATACCCTAAAGAGCTGGCCGGTCGGCTCAGCGTGTCAGATAGATCTTGTCGAGGGTAAGCCCAATCTAAAACAAGCACGATCAGTTCAATTCAGGTGTGATCAGTTGAACGAAGGACTGGTGAACGAAGATCGTGGCACAGCTTGCTTGATATGGGACCGCGCTTGCTCCGTCGATCAAATTGCTTCTGCAAAACTGACCTACTTAAAGTGGGACGAAAGCCGTGTTCTCATCGCGGCCTCTGCCTCGCACCTGGAAAGAGAGGTTAGAGCGATTCCAGGCAACTTACGCATCCTTCAAACTGCATCGTTTGCTGTTGGTGATCTAGTCAGCACTAAGAAGCATCTCCACGATGCATCGCGAACTTGGGAGCTCTGGATCGCTAATTTTCTACTTGCAATACTGCTCGGGCTTGGTCTCTTGGCAGTCTTCGATGGAGCACTTTTGGTGCCAGCTGAGAAGGCGCGTTTGCGAGCGATGAACCAAGTCGGGATATGAATATAGCTCCGACACACAAGACGGTTTTGGTTGCTTTTGACCGACTAGTATTTCCGTCGCGTTCTTAATCGCGTGGTCACATTCACCTTACTCATTTGGCAACGATCGGAATGCACAACAGGCACCGTAAGTCGCGACAAAGAATGGCACACAATAGGTAAGCATTATTTTCCAACAGACGACACCGTTACCGATCGTGAGGGCATCGCCCTGATTGATTAGATTGAGTATGCTCCCGACCAATACAGCTATCGTCAGCGACCTTTTTGCAACCGGCCACGCCATGGCTGCGCGAAAGGAAGGTATCCAAGAGGCTAGGCTCGTGTCATCTGCGGGCATCCGGGTATCCAACTTACTTAAACCCAAATGAGAAGCACTGGTTTGGCCGCACGCAATTCGTTTAGCTTGGTAAGTTTGCTTAGAGCAACCAGCATCAAAAGGTACTGTTTTTGGACTTTGCTGGATGAACTAGAGGGCTATGCGAAACACTATCCAACGTCCGCTCAAAGCGTGATGAGACCGAGCTGCTTTCGAGGACATCGTGTCCGCTGTTAAAGGCGACGGAATGGCCCCAAGGCCGTGTGCTTTTGCATTCGTCTTTTTGCTTCCAGCTTCTCTTATTTGATCTTAGCGCCCGTGTTGCAAATCGGTCGGTATGAGTAGTGCTTCTGCAACGCGAGATTCATCATTGTCTGCTCTCGCTAAAAGCGGGCATGCAATAAAGTAAAGTTTGTTGATCCTCAATTATAGTGAGGAGTCCAAAATGCTGTCGATCGCAACAAGTGTCGTCGTTACAAGACGTTCCACGTCATCGAACAAGTCAGTCGGTTGGGGTGTCCGTGTGATATGTCTGGTTTGCAGTCAAGACCGTTGGTCTGACCCAGATCATCGACCAATGTAATTGTTGATCTGATGGGATTTGGACAACGACAGAGAGGTCTTCGTGGAGCAGGATACCTGTAGTAAGTACAAGTGCGTCGGCGAAGTTCGTTGTGAGATCACCACCTCCTGTCTCGACAGCACAGTATCGCCATTCGATCAAAGCACTCTTGCTCATCTGCAAGATTGCGGTGTCGAATGGGAAATCGAAGTGATCTTCGAAGGCAGTGCGGATTCGCTTGGCTCGCGGATCTTTCAATCGACCAAATAGCTCCCCCGCGCCGTGTTTGCGATCGTGAAAGACCTCATCAAGCTCTAGGTGGCCCTTAAGCATGCATTCGGTTGCGAAGATGTACTGCTCAGAGGCTAGAATTGCGGCCTGTCGAGATTGCGCAATCTTTCCTTCATGCGATCGCGCTAAAGGCCTATCGAATTCGGCAGCGCCGCGTCGCGCAATGCCCAGTCTGTATTGACCGGTAGTGTACCACATTGCGGCTTGTATGAATCTACTCATTTTCCGGTTCCAGTCGTGTGGACAGCCGGCTCTTACACTCGATTCAGAATAATTCGTCAACTGTTTTTTTAGGCGGATTCTTCAAGCTTGATTCCGCATGGCTGCTCTAAACCGTTTGCTCCTCGATGTATTTAGACCAGAGCTGAAGAGCTGAGCGACGCTCATCCAGATAAAGCGCACGATTGTAGACGCCAGCCACGCCAGCCTTGGCGCCGCCGGTGACATGATTGACAACTGCTTCAACGATGTGAGGCGCAATGCCGAGTTTTTCATTCATGACGGTGACCATCGTTCTGCGCATGTCATGTAGCGTCCAATCTGGCATTGCGGGCAGGCCGTCATTCACTATTGTCTTGGAAATCTTGAGATCGGCTCGCGCTTTGGATTTACTGAAACCCGATATTGGTGTCTCGCCCGTGCTCGTAAACACGTAGGGTCCGATGTGATCCTGACCAGTGATGATCGCGCGCATACTTTCTGTCAGCGGCACTAAATGAGTTCGCCGGTTCTTGGTCCGCTCACTTGGGATTTCCCATATCGCATCGTGAGTATCCATGTCGCGAAGTTCGTCCCATCGCATACCAGCGACCTCGTTACGCCTCTGGCCGGTGAGCAGCAGTAGCTTGAAGAATGAACCAAATAGTCCGCCCTCGGTGTCAAATGCGTTCCAGACGATCTTGATTTCATCATCAGACAGCACACGTTCGCGCGATAGTAGCTTTCTTTCCAAGCGCACCCGGTCGATCGGCGAAGCATCGATGATCTCTCGCTCAACGCACCAGTTGAAGAACTTCCTTAGATAGGCGAGCGACAAGGCAGATGCCGATCGCGCACCTCGCTCATCGATGGCATCCATAAGATCGATGATGTCGCGTTTTCGGATTGAGCTGACGGAGCGCCGCCGCCACTTTTCGGTATCGTTGCCAAAGAGTATCCTACGGTACTCACGTTGCGTGGTTGGCTTCAGGTTGGGCTCGACATGCTTGACCGTGAATTCTTCAGCGAGCTTGCCGAAGGTGTTTTCGAGGTCACGCTTGTTCTTTAGCCGCTTCTCTTCTTCGGCATGGCGGGGATCAATACCTTCAGCTGCGAGTGCAATGGCATCACGGGCCAGCTTGCGCGCTGCTGTTAGGTCGATAGCCGGGTAGCGACCAAGCGTGATGCGGGCCAGCTTTCTGTTCACTCTAAGCGTGACAAACCAGGCTTTTGTGCCGGCGTGGGATATCCGTAGACCGAATGAGGGCAGGAGTTCGTCGAACTACTCGATCTGTCCAGATGCTAGTGGTCGGAGTTTATCGACGCCGGTTGCGGTCAGTCTTTTGATGGGCATGGTTCTAGGTAACGCTTAGGTAACAAATGCGATGTGTTATAGCTTGTTATGGTATGTTATCGTCCTTTAGGCAATAATGCCTGTATTATTTGGATTTTTGGCGACATTCCACAGATTAGTGTGGTGAAGTATGATGCCGTGATATGGTGGATCTGCTTACTAAGAATCTGGGGGTCGAGGGTTCGAATCTTCCCCGGTGCGCCAATGATTTCAATGATTTAGCGCAACTTCTTTTTGGCGCTACAGAGAGCTAGCATTCACATAGCATTCACCAAATCGGCGGCTCTTCGCTGAAAACGGGGGCAGGTCGCTGATCTGCGGTTTCTTCTAGCTTTCTATCAGCACTCCTCCTGTCTTGGCATCGTTCATACACAGAGAGCCCCCACGCGTCGGCGGTAGTTATCGAAGTTGCGGAAGCCGAAGGCGCGGCGCTGGATCAGTTTCATCTTTCGATGAAAGCCTTCGGTGATGCCGTTTGAGCGTGAGAACCTCCACATTCGGCCGATCTCGGCCTGCCAGGCTTCAAGCGTGCGTCCAAGCTTCTGGCAATCTTCAAATGGACTTTGCCGTAATTGCCTGATCGCATCGAGCAATCGATAGGCCAGGATGCGGCACTGGTCTTTGGTTTGTCGCTTGGCGGTCAGCACCACCATCAACTCCTCCTTGAAGTCATAGATGCGCGCGACCGCCGGTTGACTGTCGAGATAGGTTTTGAGCCGACCCGCCTGGTTCATCGTCAGGTTGTGAGCATGCTTTTGCAGGAGGCTCGACGCGCCGCGCCGGTACAAAAGTCCGGGATCGATCTGGCAGCAGGTTTTCATCAGGTGGTGCAAGGCGAGGCGCACCACGTGGAGCCGGTCGGCAACGACAAGCGCTGCCGGAAAGTAGCGCCGCGCGATCGAGCGATAGGCTTCTGAAAGATCCATGCAGACGATGCGAACACCGCTTTTGCCTTTTTAGTCATCAAGGTATGGAGCAAGTGCAGCATGCGATTGGCCGGGCGCCACATCGAACACACGGCGGGTCTTGAGATCGCAAAACGTTGTTGCAAACCGCATCTGTCGCGAGAAGAAATGCTCATCGATACCCAGCACACGTGGCACCTGAAGCGTCAAGAGCTTACGGTTCTCAAGGTCGTACATGTGATCGTAGTAACGCGCGATTGTGCTGTCCGACTTGCGGCAATTGCTGGCCAAGCTCCTGCGCGAGATGCCTTGGGTGTGTTGCCGGTAGACCTGTTTCTTGAGAGCCTCGGTCGAGCGCCGCCAGGGCAGAATGCCATCCAGGCGCTGGCGGAAGTACCGGCCGCAACCGCGGCAGTGATACTTGCAAACTGAAAACCTGAGCAGCACCCGGCGCAGGCCGACACTCTCGTGCCAGACGTGGCGGCGCACCTTGTCCTTCTTGCGCAAGTCGGCTCCACCACACCGCGGGCAGCTTGGCGCCGAGCAATCCGCAAAACTTGGTGACGGTGTGAATCGCTGAAGGCGGCGTATCCTGGCTGGTGAGAGCCTGCCAGTTCCCTAGAGATGAGTGATACGCCATGGATGATGCTAACGTGTTGCGTCTGGTTCAGTTTACTTTCACCAGCCGGGCGACCAATACAAGTAACTCGAGACTTACCTGGGTTCTGGGCTGGCTCCTGGCGTGATGTGAAAACGGAAATGAGAGGTCG
>NZGY01000056.1 GCA_002689605.1 Filomicrobium sp. | reverse complement strand
TTGCTGGTTTGTTTGGCGACATCAAACCAACCAGATGCACCGCCAGCTTTCAAACCGCCCGAACACCAGTTTCACCCATAGCTCTTGTAAAGCTTGGGGGCGCTGCAGCCGACGATCAGTGACTTTGCTGCTGAGGTCCCGGATAGCGTCAGGAGCGTTTTCTGAGTGACTTGGTTTGCCCGGTTCATACGGGTTGGTTTGCTCCCAGGAGCGCGATGTCCCCGTCGTTGGGATCTTCGATTACACTATATGCGAGCCCTCAGAAGCCAGGTGTCTTGTTTGGACTCATACTCGCGGGCAAGCCATGGTTCGAATTTGAACGCTTAGGATGCCAAAATACTCGCACCAATAAAGGCAATTATCAGGATCGACTTGCGCGGGCCGACAGGAATTGTGGAAGGGGGATGAGAAGATCTGCTAATTGGAAACCGACTGGCCTATTAGCCTTTGCCAGATCATCGGTTGCACATTGCAAGCGTATTGATCGCATCGGCCTCAGAGAATGGTCGGGGCACGGTGATTCGAACACCGGACCCCCTGCTCCCAAAGCAGGTGCTCTACCAGGCTGAGCTATACCCCGAATTCTCCGAAGCGCCTGAATGCCCAACTCTGGGCTCCGGGTCAAGTCTCCTCTTGATCTCAAACGGCCAAATTTCAGAATTTTTTGAAAGCTCTTGCTCAGAGTGAGGAATTAGGAGGTGAGGGAAGTGGTGGAGTGGCTCGTTTCTTAGCCTCGATATTCTGTACTGTTGGGAGTTAGTTGAGGCTGCTTCTTCTGATTTACTTGCTCGCAAAATGCCTGTGCTTAACCTTATCACCAGGCTTTATGCCTAGACTATTCGTTATGCCACCAGCCAGCTCCAGAACAGCCGTCACATCTCCCTTGGATGCTACGACTTCCTCGCTGAAGGGCTCAGTATTCTCTGCAATACGATGGATCGTTCCATCGGCTTTGATAAACACCATATCGAGCGGGATGTAAGTGTTCCGCATCCACATGGTAAGTTCCTGTGGTTGCGGATAGGGAAACAGCAATCCCTTGTCTGGTGACAAAGACTTGCGAAACATTAGGCCGATGGCTTTTTGCCGTTCTGATTCAGCTACTTCGATGGTAAACTGATGCGTCTTGTCCCCGGAAACAATAGTCAGTTTCTCTTCACGTAACGGTTCTTCGGCATTTCCAGCATGCAATGTCAAAACTGCCGCCATTATCCAAATAATAAACAGGCCCACCGATTGGGCAGGCCTGTTTGCAGCAAAATTTGTGTTGCTTTGCAAGTCGTTAGGCTTAGTGCTGTGCCGGTAAACCTGATGGTGGTCCATCGGGGCGAAGCTCAGCTGCCATGCAGCCTTTGTAGCCATGTCCCCATTTAACCTGGACAACCTGACCAGGTCGCAACTCGGTAAATCCGAAGCGCCGCAGTGTTTCCATGTGCACAAAGATATCTGGTGTGCCTTCGCCACGAGTGAGAAATCCAAACCCACGAATCCGGTTGAACCACTTCACCATAGCACGTTCCCATTCACTTTCCGCCTGCACAACAACGTGAGTGCGCTGCGGCAATTGTGCCGGGTGGATCGCAGTGCTCTCGTCCATGCTCAGAATGGCGAATGCCTGCAGTCCCTTGGGGCGGCGTAGTACTTGGCAGTGTACCCGAGCTCCCTCATAAGCCGTCTGATATCCTCCGGCTCTTAGGCAAGTAATGTGAAGCAAAATGTCGCCTAGACCATTGTCAGGCACAATAAAGCCGAACCCTTTACTTGCATCAAACCACTTAATGGATCCCGCGACCTCGAATACGTCAAGAGTCGCGCCTTCTGGCAAACCACCAATTTCCTCGTATTGTTGAGGAAGCTCGTGCCGTTGCTCAGAAGTAGGATTGGAATCCCCCATAGTCGTACCCCGCGAACATATGGTTACGATTTCACAACACGCCGTCGCTGAACCACGCCGGCCCCTACAGTTCGAACTGAAGACCCTGTATGATGTCTGTCCTGATGCCCTTGGACGACTCATCAACAGCTGCGAACCGATAGACCATAACATTGACAACGGATTGGGCTAGTCCCTTTCTAACCAAATGTGGCGGTTTTGGGTGCCGCTACATTGTTGTTTCACATTATGTTTTGCGTTCTATTTTATTGATATTTAATAATTTTGTTTATTTTTCTGCACTGCGATTTCTTTTGTGTAAAGTTTCGTAAATGCCCCTGGCCAGACTTCTTTTTTGACGTTTCGGCGACTGATTTGTGACGCAATCGTGGCAGTGCTGATTCTCAAATTGAGACAATCAAGGTTGATGTATCTTAGGTAGAATTGCAGATGCAATCATGTGGTCTTTAGCAGGTTTTGAGCACAAAGATTGTACCAGCTTGAGATGCCTCTCTCAGTCCCCTCGCTGAGACAATCGAACTGTTGAAACAGTAGCGCGAGTTGATTTCGGATAGCTGTGCTTGCTCGAAATTGCTGGCCATCGTATCTCTAGCGACAGCTGTTAAGTTTTGGAGGTCGTATGCGCTATTTGCACACAATGGTCCGGGTTCGTAACATTGAAGAGAGCCTTGATTTCTACTGTCATAAGATGGGTATGGAAGAAGTTCGCCGAGTAGATCATGAAGGTGGAAGATTTACTCTAATATTCCTCGCCGCGGGCGAAGATAAAGAAGCCGGTATTACTTCCAAGGCACCTTTGTTGGAGTTGACATACAACTGGGATCCTGAGGAGTATGATGGCGGGCGCAACTTCGGCCATTTGGCCTATGAAGTTGATGATATCTACGCGACCTGCCAGAAGCTGATGGACAATGGCGTGACCATCAATCGGCCGCCGCGAGACGGCCGCATGGCATTCGTAAAGTCACCCGATGGCATCTCTTTCGAGCTGCTGCAAAAGGGTGAGTCTCAGGCGAAGCAGGAGCCTTGGGCTTCGATGAAAAACACAGGAACCTGGTAGCAGCCAATCCAGTAAGGGTGTAAGCTGCTGATGTGGAATGATGTTTTGTTGTCAGATTGTAGGTGCCGGTGTAAGGAGTTGCAGAAATGAACGACCAGCTTGGAGATAATCCTCAAGCTCTCGCCGGCGCTGCCATGATGATCCAACGTGAGCATGCGAAGCTAAGAGAGAAAACAGAAGCTATCAAAGAGAAGAAAAGCGGTAGCGAAGTTCTTACTGGCGTGGTTGTGGTCGTTGTGATGATTGCAACCCTTGCGCTGATGATGTTCATGAACAGCGGTTGATATGCCGGGCTGATATCGCCAATCCAGCCGCTGTCATGCTTGTCTATTGAATTGCAGAAAACTACAAAGTCGGGTGCTCATATATCGAAATCGCATCAAAACCTGCTCCAGATCGGCGGCGCTCTCATCCTTGTCGGTATAAACTGCAGGAAATAGATCGCTGACGGTTCGTGATGAACAACGCCTGGTGACTGTATGAGCTTTTCGTTCGCGTGGTTGATCGAACCAATCCTGCCGTCACACTTCTTCACTGAGTACTACGAAAAGCAGCCATTACTGATTGNNCGTCGTGACNCTGCCAAGTGGAGTTCGCTGCTCAGNGNTGAGGCGATCGACAACTACCTGGCGACAATGACGCCGTGTCATCCGGATGTGTTCCTGGTCGATGCGGCGCGAGANCTTAATCCGGACGACTACGCGCTTCCTANCACGCAACCGCCATACAAGATTGATTTACCGCGCGCCTACCAACTGTTTGAAACAGGCGCAACGATGTCTCTCTCGCAGATGCATGAGCGGATNGCGGCACTGGCGGACCTAGGTCGTGCCATGGAGAAGACTTTCAGCAGTCACTTCCAAACGAACATTTATCTATCGCCGCCCAATGCGCAGGGCTTCAAGACNCATTACGATAGTCACGATGTGTTCGTGCTGCAGGTCTCGGGTTCCAAACTCTGGACCGTTTATGATCAAGCCGTGGAACTTCCATTGCGTGGGCAGGCGTTTGATCCCGAAAAGGATACGGCNGNGGCACCGACACGCGAGTTCACGCTCAATGCCGGCGATCTCTTCTATTGTCCGCGTGGNTTCTATCATTCGGCGCGCTCCACCGACGAGACGTCATTGCACATTACTCTGGGCCTGATCGGAAAGACCTGGGCTNATGTCGTGCTTGAGGCCATNTCCGCAGNCTGTTTGGAAACACCGGCCTTGCGAGCCAATCTGCCGGTTGGATTCGCGAACCCTGGCTTTGATACGAAAGTGGCAGCGATGGACATTCGCGCTGCCTTTGAGAAGGCCGCCCGCGAAGTGGACTTGGAGGCGATCCTGAACCGGTTGGCAGAAGACTTCGTCTCGTCCCGGCGACCTGATTTTTCCGGAGGCCTGACAGGCGACGATTCGGGACTGTCGCTTTATAGCCAATTGCAGCCTANGCCCAATCTCATCTATCGGCTGNGCGAGAGCGGCGATGAGATTGTTTTGCTGTTTGGTGCTTCGGAGATCACTNTCCCGGCGTTTGTCNGCAATGCATTAGAGGCCGTTCTGGAGCATGGCCCTATCGCTGTTCGAGATCTNCCGGATTTGGATGACGACGGTAAGCTCGTGCTTGCGCGGCGTCTGATGAAGGAAGGACTGCTCGNGCGCCTGCCCTATTCCTACTGAACTTGTGTCGGGGCTGCCGCCCAACCCTTCCTGGGCGTTGCATTCTGAGTGACTTCTTTTAAGGNAAGCGCACTGGATNGGGATCATCGCGTTTAAGGAACACAAGCTGATGTCTGGCCGTTCTTTATCTGAAGACGATATTACNTCTCGCAGGCTCGTTAGTCGCCGCACTCTNCTGCGGTCAGTGGGTGTCGGAGCAGCGGCGGTTGCCACGATCGTTGGTGCAAAGGCGTCAGAGAACCAGNCGAACGAACCCAGCTCTGGTCAAAAGCCAAGACCGGCTGATCCCTGCCGAGACACGGATCGGCATGTCAATGATCAGGATGGTGGCTGCCCGGGCAAGCCGATTGCNTGACGGCNACNTCNGANGCTGAGAGATAGCCGTCGTCNTTTGCGATGGCTTTGCCGGGTNGCNGCTTGTCTNGGTCTCCGCCTTCGCGNAGATNACGNTGGNGGAGGGGCATNGCTTAAGATTGCGCCCTCAACATCNTCAGCTNATTCCNACCNGCGTGTGTAGGTCCTGGCCCNGGACTAGTCCTATCTTTCTCACAAGTNNGACGTGGTCGCNNTGGGCTTGCAAAAAGTCTGTTTCTGGGATGCTATCGTCGGTGTCTGTTTGGAGCACTTGTTTGCCACTCACCTGAAAACCAGAGACCCACCATGGATCCCATTCTAACTCTCGTTACGATTTTCGCGATCTTTATTCCGGCGTTGATGCTGCCGGGGCCGGACTTCGTGGCGGTGGTGCGNTCGTCGATGAGCCACGGCGCGCGCGCCGGGNTGATGACGACGTTGGGCGTCTCGCTCGGCCTGTTGATGTATGCGACGCTGAGCCTTGTCGGGTTGGCCNCGATCCTTGTCGAGTATCAGTGGCTGACCTGGACGGTTCGAATTGCCGGTGGTGCCTACCTCGCCTATCTCGGTATTCGGCTGCTGCTCGCCAAGCCAGAGACGTTGGAGATTGAAGCGGGGGAAACGCCGAAGGCCGGCAATGCGCTGCTGTTTGGTTTCCTGGTGACGCTCACCAACCCCAAGGCGATCGTTTTGTTCGCCAGTGTTTTTGCAGCAGCGGTGACTGATGCCACGCCGGTCTGGTTGATGGGGCNGATCATCGCCATCGTCTTCATGAGCTCGCTGATCTGGTACACGGTTGTCAGCCTGTTCATGTCATCGACGCCCGTAATGAAACGGTTCNAAAACGCGAAGCATTGGATTGAGCGCGCTGCTGGTGTNTGCTTTATNGGCATTGGTGGCAAGATCATGGCCGATGCCCGCAACCCGGTCTCGGGCTAGTTGGTTTTACCTGCGGCTCACATCAAGCCGAACATCGTTTCGCCGGCCACATCCATNGTTGCGCGGAGGATGTTGCCGGTGTCTGACTCTGTAATGAAGACGTCTCGTCGGCCGGGGCNACCGAAAGCGATGTTNGTGGTTGACCGNCCNCCACCTGTCGAGNGCACGCGGTAAACCGGTTCGCCCCATTTGGTGAAAACCCAGGCGCAGCCGTTGCCGGCATCACAAACAAACNATCGGCCTTCTTNATCGACGGCCATGCCATCAGCGCCGCTGACGCCTCCCGCCAGATTGACGAAGATGCTGACCTTCGTGGTGCCGCCATCCTTCAGGAGGGGGACGCGCCATACGCCGTTGCCACGGGTGACGGCAACGTAGAGCGTTTTCTCGTCGGGGCTGAGCACGATGCCGTTGGGGCTCGGGGCATTGGTGATGAGCAGATCGAGGGCTTTGGTCTCGAGATTGTAGCGGTATACCCGGCCGGTCGGGTCATGCATCCCGGTCTGGCCTTGATCGGTAAAATACATGATGCCGTTGGAGTCGAATACGAGATCGTTTGTGCCTCGGAAGCTTTCACTCCGCCGATTGGTGAGGACCGGCGTCACCTCGCCATTGGCAGGATCGAGCTGCATGATCCCGCGCTTGTAATCCGTAATAAAGATGCGGCCGTCCTTGTGCAGCTTGAGGCCGTTCGGCCAGCCGTCGTATTCGGTGATGAGTGTCCATCGTCCGTCCGGTGATATCCGGAAGACGCGGCCGAAGGGAATATCGGTGACATAGAGGTTGCCGTCGCGATCAAAACTCGGACCTTCGAGAAAGCACTCGGTGGGCTCGCCCTGTTTGTTGCCCATGGCCCAATCCGGGACTGCGCCTGTGCGTCGGAACTCGTCGGGAATAGTTGTCCAAACTTCGGCGGGCAATTCGACAGGTGGTGGGTAGAGAGACATGGGCGCGATCCTGGCTTGCGTAGCGTTGTTTGTTGCGGCCAGTTTTGTGATGGATCGACTGGAATGTCTATGCGCAAGCGGTCGTATCGTCCACTGGACGTGCAGCGGTCGATTGCGCGACGACCAACAATGATGTTGTGTGCGAGGTGTTTAGGTTTGCAGCGCCCCACCTCGCAGAATGGCAATGATCATCGTCAGGATGCCTGTGGCACGGGCTGCCCGGTATGCGCAGACTTGGCCGTCCAAAGTATGCGCTTGCCGAGGCGGTCGCTGCCGCCTCGATCGTTGTTAGCGCTGCAGCGGGAACGTGAGACGCGTCTTGGCTTCAATCGAATCATAGGTCGTATCGCCGATGCCTTCGTAGGTCACACCGAACTGGAGGCTGGCGCCGTCAGAACGGCTTGCGGTCAGGCCCACCTCGACCCGGCCTTAGATATCCTTGGTTGATATGGTGTCGCCGCTGATGGTCGTTTCATCTGATTTGGCGAAGTCCCAGATGCCGTGCACCCCGATGTAGGGTCGTACCGCTTCACTCTCCGAACAGGCCCAGGCGCGTTCAATCTTGCCGCCGAACGTCAGGCGACCGATGTGGTAGGACTGACTGTCAATGGTATCTCCATTGCTGTCGACGTAGCTGGTCTGACGTTCCCGGAAGTAGGCTACTTCCGCATCCGGCGTCATGCTGAGGCCGTGCGCGGCCTGCCATGTGCCGGATAGTTTGGCAGAATAGAGCTGGCGCTGGGTATCAAAGTTGTCGGTGTATGTCCCAACCGGACTGATGTCGTTGGACGACCTGCCCCAAAGGGCGCGGGCATCGAAAAACAGCTTGTTTGTCAAACGTGCGCTGATGTAGGGGCCAGCCATCCAGCCGGTACCTTTAACGGTAGCACTGTCGCTGCCGACGGCCATATCGAGCTTGTCAAGTTGCAGCATGACACCGGCTAGCAGCGAAGGCGAAAAGACGTAGTCGACACCGCCGGACAGCAAACCGAAATTGCCGTCGTAGTCACCATCTGGCCGATCAGTTTCGTAGTAGAGATATTTGCCTTCGAACCAGATATCCCAACCAAATGGACGCTGGGCGAGTGCCTGTGCGCTGGAGCTGCCGGCATAGGCCGTAGCACCGCCTTGTTTGGATTTGGCCTCAGCCGCAGCGGCTTTGCGCATATCACGCAAGCTTGTTGCGAAGCTGACGGTGTCGCGGTCGACTGTCCCTTCTCCAGTCAAATTCAACGCGCGGGCCAGGCCGCGTGGTTGTGGGCCACCTGTTTCAGGACCGTGTGCTTGCTGTCCGGCTGGGTTGCCGTATCGGAGTTGCGAGGTGTTTGTCGCGCGCGATTCATGGCCGCCGGGACTAGTTCCGCGGAATCTTGCGCCGGTGGAACTCGATCCGGCGAAACCTGCGCCCGCTTTCGGTTCTTCAGGGCAAACACGCTCCTGGTCAGCGACGGTGGCGCTGCTGTCTTGCGCGTCGCGATGGACGCAGAGCTCGCGCAACCGGGCATGGGCACGGTCGGATCCGGGGGACGCCGCGAGCATGTGCTTGCTGCGTGTCGCCAGAAATTGCTGGATAAGAAAGGGCGTCGTGTCGGGGTCGTCCGTCGCGGGTGGCGTTGTCGTCGAGCTGCTGGAGGACCATACGCCGCCCTCGAAGATGTGCTGCCCCCTAACATCTGGAGTTTGCCCTTGAATAAAATACAGGTCTGTTGGACGCAGCAAGACGTCGGTGAGTGTTGCGCCGGTGTCAGTCGTGATGGACAGCGTGCAGGTCACATCGTCTGCCGAAGGCTGGTAGAAGTCAGTCAGGGTAAGCTGTAAGATTCGCTTCGGGTCTTCGACACGATTGATCGTGATAAGCACTGCTTTGCGGTTTCTGGATAGCTCGATGTTATCTGCATTCGGACAGCTGACGTTGTTGAGCGTGATGGTGTCCCAGCCACTGCTATCGGCTTTGGCAACCATAATCGCGAATTGGTTTGTATAACTGCTAGAATTGCCGCCGACCATGCTGACGAGGAGAGAAGTGGCAGTGCCGGTTTGCTGGCTGACATGGCTATCTGAGCGCGTGCCGGAGAAGGTTTGTAACATAAACGCGTCTGTCGTTGTATTGTATAAGCAGCCGTTGGACCAGCCACCTTGTGAGTGAATTTGTGCATTGTCACGCTGAAGTTTTTCTTCGCCCCAGCCATAGGTGACTTCACCGCCACAATCTACCTCCAGGCTCCAGGCCGTCGATGTTGCCGACCAGAACACGATCGAAGCGAGCAGCGCAAACAACCACGCCAGCGCTCTGGATCTTGTCCGGTGGGTGGGCTGGGTAACTGCAATCTTGGAGTGAGTACCACGCGGATTGAGGCCCCCGACTGCAGCAGATGCGGTTGCGCGTATGACCTTCGGCTTGCTTGCGTCGACAGATTTCGCTGATGCTCGCGTCATCACACAAGCCCTCAACGATCTGATTTCAAACACCATCTGCCGTGCTCCCCTTAGCCTTGTCGCTCTCTTTTGGCTTACGGCAGGCGGACCGGATGGCGTTACCTTGGAACCGAACTCGCGCCATTTTGTCAGACGGCTGATTTGTGTTGCGTTTATTGGGATTACGAATATTGATCATACGTTTTGCGCAAAAGTGTTGCGCATGTCCCTCAGCTAGCGGAAAATAGTTGTTGGTTGCTTGACTTATTCTGAGGTGTTTTTCCGGACCTCTTGGTAATGTATCGGTGGTGGAGTTTCGCCCAAGCCGTCCATTCGTGATCGGCAACAGTAGGCAACTCGAACACGGGTGGCGCTGCGGCTCGCGCTCGTGAATTGAATTGAGGTGGCGGGACTGTTGGCTAAACTGTGCCGGCTCTATTTGCGGATATGTGGATTAAGATGGCCGGCGGTCACGCCCAATGATGGAAGCTGCGACTGTTACTGAAAGCCCCCGTGATCTCGGTTATCTCTATGATCGCAACGGCTATGCACACCCGATTCTGAAGCGAACGGACTCATATGTTTTCACTGATAATCCCGCCAGCCGTGCGATTGCGGAACGTATGGGATATGGCGAATCAGGTTGTCGCCTGAAGCCATTTCGTGTCCAGCGACTGAAGCGCTGAGGCTTTGATTCAATGCCGGGGCGCGTTCCCTACCATGAGGGAACGCGCGCAGCTATTGAGCGCATTGGCTTTGTCTTTGTGGCGAGCCTCAGAGAGGACGATGCACCACGCCATACGGAAGACAAATGGCGAGCGCGCGGGCAACGAAAAGAGCGTGACAATCACGTTGCGCGTTTTCGAGCGGCACTGGGTCTTGATGATGGTACGTCACTCAATCGCGATGTCATCCTGACGGCATTCAAACAAAAAGCGAAAGAGCACCATCCGGACAGCGGCGGTGATCCTGAAGTGTTTCGCAGTATTGTTGAGGCGCGCGACAGAATACTTGAGCCGATTGGCGGTAGCTGAGAGACTTTGTGGTCCATGGCGATGGCTGCTGACGAGTTCGTTGGGTCGAGCACAAGACTGCTGATCTGACTGCAGTGTTTCGGAATTCGGACGGTTGGCGAGTTGGCGCTTGTTTAAGCGTGGGTCGAAACACGCATCACAGAGTTGCAATAAACTGAGTTGGTGTTATTCAAGTGTGAGCTTTGAACACCTTGCTGAACTGCTCCGGTGAGACGAAACCTGTATCGTAGGCAACAGCGGATACCTGGCCGCGATCCGCGTCGCCGAGCTTGAGCATGGATTTGGCCCAAGCGATCCGCTCCATACTCACGAAATGCTTTATCCCGCCAACACTTTCGAATGCCCGGTAAAGTGTGGCGCGGGAGACCTTTGCATGAGCCGTTAACTCAGCGACGGAAAGGTCCTGGCGATGAAGGTTGTCGCGGATGTATTCAATGGCCCGGTCACGGATGTGCTCATAACCTGATGAGTGGGTTTGTGCGAGCGTTTCTTCGAGAACGCGCTGAGAGATTGTAACGGCCAAGTCGCTCGTCAATCGGATACTCTCTTCGCAGCTGCTTTGGTAGCTCTCGAGATACGCCTCGACTGCCGTCCGCATGACTTTTGCGAGGGGATCACTGCTCTTGATGATCCGGAACATGTCCGGTGCTCTTTCGAGGCCGGTCATCAGCCTTCTGGGAACAACAATCCGAATGTATTCGCCTTCAGATTGGTAAAGTTCATAGTTGCGCGAATAGTTGAAGTAGATATCGCCCTCAGAAACCTTTTCCTCGCTTGACCTTGTTCGGATTGTAACGCTGCCGGCAAGACAGACGCAAACACGAAAGTTATCGTGAGGATTGCTATTCGGCCCCTCTTTTGCTCTGACAACTTAGCCAGATGTCAGCGTTCGGCTTGCAAATAGCTTATTGCCAGTAAACTTCTCGAACCGGGTGTAGTCTTCATTCGAAGATGAGAGGCTGATCATGCGCGGCTCGCCAAGGTACCCGCAACTATCGCCGTAGATGAAGTCTTCCGCCGCGCGCAACCGCTCACATCTTTCAAGAGCATCCGGCACAAATAGCTCCGAGACTGGTGACTGACCAATCATGTGAATGTTCGATTCGTCTGGGGCATTCATCTTGAAACCTCCGATATCATGGATAGAGAGGTGAGACTTGGGCCGCGGATGCCGTGTCGTGCGGCACGGAGATCGCGTCGATGTTCGACGTCTGGCGCCCCTTTGAAAACATGTCGATAACTTGCGGGATCGCGAATAGGCCGATGAGGGCGGCGATGATGTTGATGCCGCCGGTTAGTGCGTCGAGAAAAATGAAACGCTGCGCGCCTTGGCTATCATCGTAACCAATCATCGATAGCCAGAGGCCAAGGCAGCCGGATAGCAAACCTTTGACGAATGACTTTGAGTCAAGCGAGCCTATGACGGTGACACCGAGGATAGCGAGCCAGAAAAGGTGTGATGGTCCGAAGGCGAGCGCCCACTGCGCCAGAACAGGTGTCAGGAAAATCAGTAGTAGAACGCCCAGTATCCCGCCGACACCCGACGCAAGGAACGATAAATGAAGCGCGCGTGCACCTTCGCCATTGCGCGCCATCGCGTTGCCGTCGAGCGCCGTCGCGATATTGGCTGGTGCACCTGGGATCTTGAGCAGGATCGCACTGACGGCGCCACCGGCTACCGTCGACGTATAGGCAGCGCCAAGCAGAATGAGCCCCTGTGTCGGGCTCAGTTGAAAGGTGAATGGGATGAGAAGTGCAACGGCCATAGTCGGTGACAGACCCGGAGTTGCACCCAGGATCAAACCGCCAATGGTTCCACCGACAAGCAGCAAAAATGCTACTGGCTCAAACACGCCGCCAAAATAAGAAATGAATTCCATGCCGCTCGACCCGACGCGCCCCCTGCCATCGTGTTTTGCTCATAGTGCATTTAATTCACCGTGCTGAGTATATGTAGTGCGAGCGGGAATGAACAGCGATCTTGTGGTGATTTCGTGATCGTTGAGCGTGATTTGTTGTGGAATTGAAACAGCTCTTTTGGAGCACAATTTACAGTTGCTCACGCTGGCAACGGTTGTTGTCTGGATGAGTTAAACTTATGATGCGTGTTGCTACTGCTTCAGCAATTCTAGGGTGCAGTTTGAGGCGAACTTTTTACGCCGCCTTATGAGCGGGTGTAAGCAGCGATCGTTACGTTGAGCCGCT
>NZGY01000055.1 GCA_002689605.1 Filomicrobium sp. | reverse complement strand
GAGTTGAAGGCTTCGACTTCGCTCTGCGTCAATCTGCTCATAATGCGCTCTTGCTCGCTTTATCCTAGCTATTCGCTCCTTGACCATCTATCGCACAATTGCTTCATAACGTTCATGGAACGCATGAATGCTGCTGACTTGTATATAGTTGCTCTATAGCCAGGACAGTTACCCAGGTCACAGTCAAGCCGGCTTCGGTAAACCGAGTTACTGGCTTTTNTCCGTCAATTTCTAGGACTGAGCACGCTCNAACCGACCACGTTTCCAAGCGCNATAAGCTGTGTCTTTGATGCGGATGCCTGGATTTTGCCTCATTCCGCCGGGAAAGGAGCAGCATGAGCGAAGGCGCTAGAACATATCTGCAANTCCAAGCGGCTCCATCCGCGGAAGCTATCCTCGATACGCTACGCGGCCAAGTCAGCTTGCCTGCTGTCCTGCTGGAACTCTTGCCGGAAGATGAGCNAGACTTNGCGGCGCTCACGCGTGTCGTGCACATGGTTCNAGACCTTGATGCAGCAGCTCTGATCAGAGACAGCATTGAGATCGCGAAGGCATGCAAAGCCGATGGTGTTCATTTGTCGGCAGGGCCAGAACTGATGGTCCAATACGAACGAGCGCGCAATGAGTTGCCTTCCGATTGTATTGTGGGTGCCAGTACAGGACTGTCTCGACACTCGGCAATGGTTGTTGGCGAAGCTGGNGCAGACTACGTTGCTTTTGAAGCCTCCTGTGAGGCAGGCACCCAANGCCACCCGCANGACGAACAGGTTGAATTATTGACGTGGTGGTCGGAACTATTTGAGATNCCTTGTGTGGCACTTGGCGCAACCAACCCCGAGGAGGGCGGTCGTCTNGCAGACGCAGGCGCGGATTTTGTTGGCTATGCCCCCGCCGGCACGGAACAAGCATCAGACATCGCTGAACAAATCCAGACTTTCGAACGGAAGTTGTNNGGGANATCCGAACAGGCAGCGACAAATGTNTAGCTTATCGANACACCCNGCAGCGTTAGTCGTTATCGCGAGTTGCGCCGTCATCCAGCCAGTGAGCGCNGAGACAGTTTCCAGTTCGTGGGTTCAGCGTACGATCCCGCAACGACCCGCAATCCAGGCACCTATTACGGGAAGTGAACGCAGACGCGTCAAAGGACTTCGCAGCAATGTAGATGCCGCTAAANCGNTTNAAAAGAAGAAGTCTTTAGGCAAGACGCTGATTCCGCCCACCGGCGACAATGCGGCCTATATTGCATTCGATCAGGNACAATACATCACGGCTCTCAAACTGGCGGAAAAGCAGGCCCAAAAGAGCGACCCGCAGGCTCATACGCTTTTGGGTCGCCTCTATGCCGAAGGGCTTGGCGTGCCCAAAAATGAATTCACAGCTGCGAAGTGGTATCGTCGGGGTGCGGAGCTTGGTGATGTCGAAGCTATGTTTGCGTTTGGTGTTATCCTGGCCTCAGGCACGGCAGTGAAACAGAACNACGACGGCGCAGCACAGATGTTTGAGCGTGCGGCGCGCAAAGGTCACGCCTACGCTCACTATAANCTTGCCCTGCAATTCCTGTCTGGCAAAGGCAAACCAGAGAATCCTTTTCGTGCCTCACAGCATTTGGNGTTTGCCGCGCGCAAAGGTATTGCCGAAGCCCAATACGATCTTGCGGCCCTCTATCAAAAAGGTCACGGCGTCAAAGCCGATGCCTACAAGGCAGCNCTGTGGTTGCGGCNGGCAGCAGACAGGGGCATGGCAGCTGCTCAATACGAATACGCGACAGTGCTCCTGAAAGGCCTGGGACTCAATCAGGATCGGCCGAAAACGATGGCGCTTCTCCATTCAGCTGCCNCAAAGGGTATAGCGGGTGCACAAAACCGCCTTGCTCATGTCTACTCAGTCGGCATCCCGGGCGTGAAAATGAGTGCAATTGATGCCGCGAAATGGCGCTACATCGCCAAGTCCAATGGCGTCGCAGACCCTGGCCTCGACAAGGTNATTGCCTCGTATCCGCGCAAAGTCCGGCTGGAAGCGCAGAAGGCTGCTCAACTCATTTCCGACAGGCGGAGAGCNGGCTTGCAGTAGGCGTTAGGCAATGCTGGCTCAGCCGCGGTGAAAGAGGACCGAGCGGTTGTGCTGAACAGCCAAACAGTTTATTCCCGGCTCATATTCCACAATTTCGACCTATGTTTTCGTATTGGAGCAAGCATGCCCGCTTCCGCACTCATGAACGTGATGGTGAATGCCGCCCGCAAGGCTGGTCGCTCACTCGCGCGCGATTTTGGGGAGGTCGAGCGGTTGCAAGTCTCCATCAAAGGACCGGCAAACTTCGTATCTGCTGCTGATCANCGGGCCGAAGACATTATTTTCAATGAGCTATCGAAAGCCCGTCCGGATTACGCCTTCCTAATGGAAGAGCGCGGAACGGTAGACGGGGCCGACAAAACACATCGCTGGATTGTTGATCCACTGGATGGCACGACGAACTTCCTGCATGGCATTCCGATTTTCTGCATCTCGATTGGACTGGAACGCGACGGACAACTCGTTGCTGGCCTCATCTATTTGCCTGTGCTCGATGAGCTTTACACGGCTGAACGAGGAAAAGGAGCGTTACTAAACGACCGCCGGATCCGCGTATCAGCACGCAGGCATCTTACTGATGCGATGCTCACGACTTCTATCCCTCATAAGGGCCAACCTGGTTCAGGGCATCAGCGCTTTTATCGGGAAATGGAAGCCCTGACGAAAGAGGCGACTGGGATCAGGCGAACCGGCGCCGCGGCCGTGGATCTTGCGTGGACTGCGGCTGGGCGCTTCGATGCCTATTGGGAGCACNACATCCAGGCCTGGGATATGGCAGCTGGCATTGTTCTGCTGCGTGAAGCCGGTGGTATCGCTACTGATTTCTCCGGAGGCGCTGACATGCTGAGCACAGGTACAATTATTGCCGGTGTGCCTTCCATCCAAAAAGCCCTTCTAGAGAAACTCACGAATGCCTCGTGATTTGGTCAAACTGTTTCAACGGAGCGTTTGTCTTGAGAATTATGGATCGAGCTCCTCAAGACACGATTATTGCTCAAAACATGTGAAAAGCTGGGACCAGACCACATAAGGCACGATCTTGCCCGTTTTCCCTGACAAAGATATTGGATACTGTCCCGCCTACAGCTCGGCGGCGCATTATCAGCCGGCATGCTGACTGGCGGAGAAAGCACGTATGGCAAGAAGACGAAGCTCAGATCCCTCTCAAACGCTACTGGCGCGGTCATTGTACACGCCTGGCGTGTATCTTATGCGAATGCTGATATTCCTCATGCTGGTCGGGTTTATTGCGGCGATTCTGTTTCCGCAGTTCTACGCTGCATTCATGGCCAATCCCGGCTTGAACGGACTAATCCTGTTCGTTTTGGTTGTTGGTATCGTCTACGCGTTTTGGCAGGTCTATCGCCTCAATCCCGAAATCAGCTGGGTCAATGCGTTTCGGATTGCGGACCCAGGTCTTGCTATCTCGCATCAACCAGTTTTGCTGGCGCCGATGGCTACGATGCTGCGCGATAGAACGGGGGCACTGTCACTATCTACGACCTCCATGCGATCGATCATGGATAGTATCGGTTCGCGCCTCGATGAGGCTCGCGACACCGGGCGCTACATTATAGGACTGCTGGTTTTTCTCGGCCTCCTCGGAACCTTCTGGGGATTGCTGGATACGATCCAATCCGTCGGCAAAACCATTAGCGCATTGGACACGAAGACTGCAGACAGCGTCTTGATGTTCCAAGAACTGAAATCAGGCCTTGCCGAACCACTGCGTGGGATGGGAACTGCCTTTGCATCATCTCTGTTTGGTTTGTCTGGCTCGCTGATTGTCGGCTTTCTCGAACTGCAAGCAAGCCAGTCGCACAACCGGTTCTATAACGAACTTGAGGAGTGGCTATCAGGAATCACTGAATTGACACCTGGTACCGTGGCATCGAGTTCATCAGAGCAGGTCAATCGTCAGCTCTATGGCGCCATGTTTGAGATCCAGCGTTCCCTATCCGAACTAGCCGATCGTCTGCAGTCGGGCGGGCCCGGTGCAGGCGGGGAAAATAACGTTCGAGAGCTTGCGGAAGGCGTCAATCAGCTCGTGATGCAGATGCGCAAAGAGCAAGAGATCGTGCGGCAGTGGGCCGACGAACAATCCTCGCAGCAACATGAGGTGATGGGCGTTATTCGAGATCTCGTTTCCAACTCGGGACCGAGGAGGTAGCGATGCCTCGAGCGCGCTCAGGCCGCCGCAGTGGCGAGTATGGTGAATTCTGGCCCGGCTACGTTGACGTCTTGTCGACGCTGCTGCTGGTCTTCACATTCCTGCTGTCGATTTTCATGTTGGCGCAGTACTTCGTGACGCAGGAAGCCTCCAACAAAGATACGGCTCTTGCCCGTCTCAGTAGACAGATAGCGGAGCTGACCTCACTTCTATCTTTGGAGAAGGGCAAAGGCCAATCAGCCCAAGACGAGCTCTCAGCCTTGCAGGCAACGCTCGGCGAACTTCGCTTAGAGAACCAGCGTCTTCAATCTGATGCAGTAGGGGGTGCTGAGAAGGCAAATGCTGCCTCCGCGCGCATCACGGCTCTCTCTGCAGGACTGGCTAAGGAAAAAGAAATTTCGAGCTCGGCTCTTGCGAAGGTCGATCTGCTTAACCAGCAATTGCTCGCCTTGCGCCGACAAATCGGTGCGCTCAACGAGGCATTGGACGCATCCGAAAAGCGAGATCAGGCTTCTCAGGCGCGGATTAAGGATCTAGGCAAGCGGTTAAATGCTGTCCTGGCCCGCCAGGTTCAAGAACTCAAACGTTACCGATCTGACTTCTTTGGGCGGCTCAGAGAGTTACTCAAAAACCGCAAAGATATACGTGTCGTTGGCGACCGCTTTATCTTCCAGTCAGAAGTCTTGTTCGCGCCTGGCGATGCACAAATTTCGGCTCGAGGCCTTGCAACAATGGATGAACTTGCGCGAGCCATTACAGATTTGGCAAAGTCCATCCCAAATGAGATCGACTGGGCTTTGCAGGTGGACGGTCACACGGATAGCCAGCCAATCAACACACCTCAGTTTCCTTCAAACTGGGAACTCTCGACGGCTCGTGCGATCTCAGTGGTGCGCTATCTGATTTCTCGCGGTGTGCCTGCACAGCGGCTCGTGGCTGCTGGCTATGGTGAGTTCCAACCAATTGATCGTGGAACGTCACCAGAATCTCTTCTCCGCAACCGCAGGATCGAATTAAAGCTGACGAACCGGTGACCTTGCCGTCCCGGTAAAGCTACACAAGTTGCAGGACAAACACCGATCATCTTCGGAGAGCAATCGACTTGAGCAACCCAAAGAAAATTAGTGGCAAGGCGCTCAAACAGCTATGGACCGTTTCGCTGTTAGCCGGCGCCCTTGGTTTTGCTGGCGCACTCTATTGCATAGCATCTCCCGGTGGGCCGGGGCTCGATTGGATCTGGGGAATTGCAGCCTTTGGCGTCGCAGCAGTCTTATACAATTTGGTGTTCTTCTTACTGTGCTCGATCTTCGCACCAGGGCTGTCAAATTATGTCGAGGACGATACCGAAGTCCAAGGTGATGATGTCGTCCACGTCGTGCNTTACAGTCAGNCTGAAGACCCGGATATCGATCNGNTTGTGAAAACNTACGCAACGGCCCGCGGTACAAGTGCCGTTGCGATTATTTCCGGGATTATGATTGCGGTCGCCTGGAATTTCTTNTGATGCACCCAAACGTGTCTATGTNCTGGTTNGAATTGCACTCCGCTACTCGTTGGAATAACAGACGGCCTGAAGCTTGTTGCCATCTGGATCACGCACTTATACCGCGTAATAGTTGTCGGAATACTGCGGCCGAGGGCCAGGTGGACCTTCATCGGTTCCCCCGAGTCTGAGCGCCGAGTTGTAGAATTGCCGGACCTGTTCCTGTGTTTCTGCCTGAAACGCGACGTGCGTTCCATTNCCCCACGTTNCCGGTCGTTCATCCAGTNGCCGGCAAATATAGATAATCGGCATATCTCCATTTTTTCCAAAAGCTGGTGGCAAACCGGGTGGCTTAGGAAGCCGCTCAAAACCAAGGGCTCCGAGTACCGCCGCATAAAANTCGGCGGCGCGATCTTCATCATTGGTTCCGAGCGTGATGTGACTGATGGCTGACATGATGGCCTCCTCGCATGCAATTTTGGTCGATCTAACACACAACTCCTGACAAGCTCTGTCAGCAACACATCCAACAGGCAGCTCATTCGGGGAATGCCAAACGGACCTGAGAAATCGCATTTGTGGTCAGGTCTGCATTGCCTTTACTAGGCGTACGACNGTTAAATCCTCACTGCAGATCAAATACCTGTTCGTCACGAGAGCCAAGCGGACGGAANACTGCAAGGGAGGTGAACAATGAATGCTACNGGATTGCNGGCCANCCAGACGTTTGAGTGCGAAGACGGCGTTACAATGAAAGTACGTCGCCTGTCAGATATCATGGCGGCTGAAGTCACCGGCGTAGATCTTTCGAAGCCGCTAACACNAAAACTNAAAGAGGCCATNCTAAATGCCTTCCTCGAGCATCACTTGCTGGCCTTCCGTGATCAAGACCTATCACCAGAACAACAGCACGCGTTCACTCTCAACTTCGGTGAAATAGAAGATCATGTCGCCCGCCTTGCGAGTGGAGAGAAGCTACCGCTCGTGCATGTGGTCAATAATCTCGACAAAGATGGGAACCCCACGCCGCAGCCGCACAGCACGGGGAATTACTATTGGCATACCGACAAGTCGTATCATGAAGTGCCATCGCTCGCGACACTGCTGCATGCGATTGAGTTGCCGCCGGACGGTGGTGATACGCTGTTCTGCAATACTTACNTGGCCTACANGCAACTTGATGCGGAGCAGAGATCGGAATTGGATGGCCTGCGCGCAATTCATAGTTGGGAAGCCAGTCGNCGCAACACAAATAACAAACCGGCGACCGAAGAACAAAAGCGCGAGCGTCCTCCGGTTAGCCATCCNGTTGTCCGCACACATCCAGATACCGGTGAAAAGCTTCTCTATATTGGTATCCACACATCGCACATTGAGGGGCGTCCGGAACCNGAAGGCAAGCAGTTGCTGGATGACCTGCTAGCGCACGCAACCAAAGATGAGAATATCTATCGGCACAAATGGCACCAGGGTGACTTGTGCATGTGGGACAACCGCTGCACCATGCATCGCGCAGATGCCAACTACGATATGGGCAAGCATCGACGCATTCTTCACCGCACAGTCGTGCGTGGTACGAAGCCTTATTGAGTTGGGCCTTATTGAACTGAGCCTTATTGAATTGGGAGCCAGGGATGGCAGAGAAAATTACTGTTAAACCCAGTGGCGCATCACTCGGCGCGGACATTACCGGGATCGACATCAGCGCCGGCATAACCGATGAACAATTCAGGCAAATCTATGATGCCTGGAACAATCATCTCGTTTTGCGCTTTCGAGGCCAGCAGCTGGATGATNANNCTCTTGCAGAGTTTTCGNTACGTTTCGGTGAGTTAGACAACGCTCCCACGCGACCAGAGAACGTACCTTATCATCCATCTCGCAAAGAGATTACGGTTCTCTCAAACATTATCGAAGATGGCAAACCCATCGGCGGCCTGGGCAACTCCGAACTCGTTTGGCACCAGGACATGAGTTACAATGATCTAC
Organism: Filomicrobium sp.; assembly: GCA_002689605.1. Taxonomy (GTDB): domain Bacteria; phylum Pseudomonadota; class Alphaproteobacteria; order Rhizobiales; family Hyphomicrobiaceae; genus Tectiglobus. The sequence goes on along the minus strand of NZGY01000055.1, from coordinate 73,709 downwards.
CACCCAAGGCGAGCTTGCTTTACGGAATTGAGACACCAGCGGTCGGTGGCGACACATCCTTTTACAATCTTTATGCGGGGTACGAGACGTTGCCGCAATCACTCAAGGAACGGATTGCCGGCTTAACATGNAAGCATGATGCAACGCGCAACTCCGCAGGCCAACTGCGNNCGGGTCTTGAGGAAANCTATANCAACGAAGATAGGCCCGGTGCGNTTCACCCTTTGGCTATCCGACACGGTGATACCGGGCGTACCGCACTCTATCTTGGNCGCCGTCCGAATGCATGGATTGTCGGACTGTCAGACGATGAGAGTGACNCGCTACTCGATGAANTGTGGGCCCATATCGAAAATGGTAACCATCANTGGTCACAGCAATGGCAACCCGGTGATCTCGTCATCTGGGATAATCGTTGCACCCTGCATCGNCGTGGGCAGCTGGATCCCAGCCAAAGACGCTTGATGCACCGCACGCAGGTGCGTGACGAGGCGCGTCCCGCAGCAGCCTAACCAAACGTGATGAGCNCCTNGAACAAGATCGTTCCGGATGGANNCACCNTTCGNCTTGCTNACTTTGTTGGCCGGAACGTGAATCTNGCTCTACTCAANGAAGTTTANAGACCGATTCCAGCTATTCCACCGTTACGGCGCGACCATTGNGGTGCGTTTTCGGCAAACGTCTCCAGCTCTTTCATGACGGACGGCGACAGATGATTGCCNTTTTTCGCTGCGGCGATGATGTCNCCTAGCGTGANAAGTGACGTGATAGACGGCGAGCCGGGGAAGATCTTNTAATCCAGTATCNCATAGATGCCGACGACATCTGCTTCCGCNTCNTCNNGGGCATTTTGCACGGATGACTTTGTTCGCCCGTCTGTTGTGAGATCATCCATTAACAATGTTCGCGTACCAGGTTCAAATGTCCCCTCAAAGCGTGCGAGACGCCCAAACCCCTTGCCCTGTTTCATTGCTACGACCAATGGCGTGTTCTTGCGGTCAGCAATCATGGCCGCGAATGGCACGCCTGCCAGTGCACAGCCTGCGATCTGTTCGTAGGCGTCAGTGCCAATCTGTTGGTCTATTATTTCCAACGACAGCTCAACGAGGCGAGATCGGGCAACGGGGAGCGAAATAAGGCGCTTAACGTCTACAAACACCGGGCTTGCCCAACCTGATGAAAAGAAGAACGGATCACCGCTCGTCCGGGTATAGGCAATACCGCTTTTCAGGATGAGATCGGCAGCTTCAGCTGCTGGAGAATTCGTCATGACCGCACCTCATCTTCCATATTTGCTAACTGCCAGAGCGATCGGGAGAGGACCTCGGCGGCTGCAAAGAAGTCTGTCATCTCCATCGCTTCATGCGGGTTGTGACTGCCCTTGTCATTGCGCACGAAGATCATTGCCGAGGGGACACCCATGTTTGCGAAGACAGCCGAGTCGTGCCCTGCTCCTGATGGCAATATCTCATAGTCGAACGAAGTTGCGTCCGCACTCGCAGTCAGAACTTCGACGACCTTATCGCTCATCTTTGCAGGTTCGGTTGCGACTGGTTCACCCAACTAGAATGTCACGCCGCGCTTAACTGATATCTGTTCACATTCTGATCGCACCAGATTGCCAAAAGATCCCAGGGTTTTGGCGTCCTGGCTGCGGTACTCAAGTGCAAAGGACACTTCACCGGGCACACGCGAAACCGCATGCTCGTTGGGGTTCGTTTCAACAATGCCAGAGGTGACCACAAGGTCTTCCCCCCATTCCAGCAAGACGCGCCAGTGTTCATCCATTCTCATAAGCAATTCGGCCATGGCCAGAACCGCGTCGTGGCGCAACCATCGCGGCACAGCACCTGAATGCGCAGCCTGACCGCGACAAACCACACGACGGTGGCGAACATTGCCTCGAATTCCTGTGACCAAGCCAACCGGTTTATCGCGCGCAATCAGAACAGGACCTGGCTCGATATGAATCTCCAACCAACTATGCAGTTCATCGGGATTGCGGATCACGTCTTGCGCCTCGATCCTGGTGAGATCAACGCCACAGGCACGCATTTGCTCGGCCAAGGACAATCCGTTATCGCGATGCTGACTTGCTAGGTCTGCACCTGTCAACTGGCCGAACATTGCACGTGAACCAAAGTAACAAGGACCGCCGAACCAGGCGCTTTCCTCGCCACGTAGCACCAGCATTTCCATCGGACGTCTAGGTCCGCCGCGATCTTTGGCAGCAAGTAGGGCGATCAAACCACCAATCACGCCAGCCGCACCATCGTAGTTTCCACCTTGTGGAACACTATCGAGATGTGAGCCGGTTGCTACCGCAGTCATACCCGGCTCAGAACCCTGCAATCGCACTATAAGGATTTGTGCAGGATCCCAGTGCGTTTCGAAGCCGTGTTGTTTGGCAAGCCTTTCGATGACCTGCATGGCTTGTGTTTCACCAGCACCGTAAGTTTCCCAACTAATTCCAGTGCCATCGAATGACATCTCGCGGAACTGATAGAACAAGGCTTGTGCCAAGCTCTCGAGTTCGCGCGTCATGAAGCTTTCAGGAGGGATAGTCGATAGAGGTAGCGCAACGTCGTCCGCCATTTCAGCCCCCAGCAAAAACGAATCCGGCGCACTATGCGGCGCCGGTTATTGCTCAGGAAGCAATGCAAACTAACCCAGACATGATTGTTGCACAAGCCTTGATGATCACGCTTTACCAAATCGTGTGAACTTCGCTTAACTCGTAGTGAATAGGCAAGCTGCTGCGAGGGTCTTCACTTTGCTTTACATGGTTGAAATGGATTTNCCANATCGCTCCCGCGAAGCTGCTTGGCATCAATGGTATGCAANCCACATCGGGAAGCTACTTACGGTTGAAGGCTTTCACGCATCGCAACGATTTCTGTCTCGAACGCCCACGCCTTCTCCATTTCTCGCAATCCATGANGTGGAAGGTCCCGNAGTCTTTGAAAGCGTAAGCTACAAGGCGGTCGGTGGGCCATCGGGAACCGGCGAGTGGCAGCCCTTGATGACGAACTGGTATCGCAACTTGTTCGACGGCATAGACCGCCTTCCAGAAGTTANCACTGACCAAATACTGGTGGTGTTGGACGAAGGTGCTGTTGCTCCGGCAGACCTNGAAGGCAGGGTGACTTGGCTGTCCATTGCAGGCCTTGATCGTTCAGCGCAACATCGCGGCTTGTTGGTGCTTGATACNGATGCCNACGCAACGGCTTTTGCCGAGATAGAAGGCGCCCGCATCTTTGAACCTATCACCGGAAAGTTTCAGTGACCGTGATGGCAAGNGAAGACTGCGATGTCATTGTGGTAGGTGGAGGCGGCGCTGGAATGGCGGCTGCCAGNCAGGCTGCTGAACTGGGTCGCAAGACCATTCTCCTCGAAAAGAATTCGGAACTAGGGGGCAGCACTGCTTGGTCTGTTGGATCGATATCGGCAACGAACACACGTCTCCAGAAAGCGTTTGGNATCGTTGATCATCCTGATGCACATTTTGAAGACNTAGAACTGTTTGCTGGCGCCAAGTCCAATCGTGACAACCGAGCATTACGCCGTATTCTCGTCGACAATACCACCGAGATGATGCGTTGGTTGGAAGCTGCAGGACTGGTGTTTGTTGGTCCTCATCCNGAACCACCACATCGTGTCTCGCGCATGCACAATGTGCTCCCCAACTCACGCGCATTTCCAAAAGTCCTGGGACGCCACTGCCGCAAGGCTGGCGTCGACATCCGCCTGAATAGCGAGGCGGTGAAATTGCTCCTGGANCGCAACCGNGTTGTCGGTNTCGAGGTTCGAGACGCGGCCGGTCAACTCGCGCATTTGCATGCGAGGGGTGGCANTGTACTGGCCGGCGGCGACTACAGCGCTGGTCGCGAACTCAAGGCAGAACTCGCCNGACCTGATGTTGCAAACTTGGAGGCCGTCAACCCAACTGCAACCGGCAAGGCGATCCAAATTGCGCGGGACATTGGTGCNGAGGTCATCAATGGAGATATTCTTCGCGGCCCAATCATGCGGTTCGTACCACCGAGACAGGAGAGCCTTCTACGTCGCCTGCCTCCGAACCGAGCATTGGCTCTGGCCATGCAATGGTCCNTCAAGAACTTGCCGCAGTGGATCCAGCGTCCGTTTGCAATGAGCTTTCTGACGACTGCCTTAGGACCTGCAGCTGAATTGTTCCAGGAGGGCGCTGTACTCATCAACAATGAAGGCGAGAGGTTCTGTGACGAACTCGATCTGCCNGGACATGCAGTTGCCAAACAGCCTGACAACGAAGCCTACATCGTACTTGATGCAGCAATGGCAAGAAAGTTCACACGGTGGCCGTTCTTCATATCAACCGCCCCCGGCATAGCCTATGCGTATCTCNATGACTATCGGCGCAACCGCAAAGACATCTTTCATCATGGCNACAGCATTGACGACCTTGCCTCNGCNCTCAAAGTTCCAAACACTCAATTGCNCGCTGCNCTGGCNGANGANCGAAGCGGGCGAACAACTCTGGGCGCAGGACCGTACATCGCTCTCGGGCCAGTCAAGAGTTATGTTGTATTTACTGATGGTGGACTGAGAGTGACCGAGAAACACGAGGTGACCGGACAAGATGGCCTGCCCATTCCGGGCCTCTATGCAGCAGGCTCGACAGGGCAGGGTGGGCTTATCCTTGANGGACATGGCCACCACCTCGGCTGGGCATTCGTTTCCGGACGATTGGCCGGTCGCAATGCAGCTCTGGNTATTGGCGCACAGGACAGACATTGAAGGCGACGATGAAGCAGAACGCTCTGGACGTTGGGTTCGTCCTATCCTGGCTGAAAAGAACCCCGGACGCCTGGCCCCGATCTGACCTGCTGATTTCACGAAACTAGGAAACAATTCTTGTCGGTCCTTGAACCATTCGCAGTCCGAAACTTTCGCTTTCAATGGCCTTCAGATTTGGCGACATCATGGGCGTTCGAGATGGAGACGCTTGTCCTTGGCTGGTACATCTATACGGAAACAAACTCGGTCCTGTTGTTGACCGTCTACGGATCTCTGCTCTTTATTGGCACGCTGTTGTCTCCAATCGTTGGTGTCGTTGCTGACCGCATTGGCCATCGCAATCTTATCTGCATCATGCGCGCGATGTATGCAGCCCTGGCCATCGTCATGGTTGTCACGATTAGTCTTGATGCGTTGACACCTACGATCGCTCTGATCATTGCATTCATTGTTGGCCTCATCCGCCCTTCCGACATGGGAATGCGATCGGCGTTGGTCGCCGCAATAATGCCGCCGCGTCTTCTTGTTGGTGCCATGAGCATTGCGCGCACAACCCTGGACTCGGCTCGTATATTTGGTGCATTGGCAGGTGCCGGCTTGTTTGCCACGATCGGCATTGGAGCGACGTATATCGTTATCTCTGCACTTTATTTTCTGGGCCTGGTTTTTAGTCTCTGTGTTTCNCGACCTGATCGCCCTACCGAGGATCAGCAGAAAGCGAAAAGGCACTCGCCGTGGCGGGATCTTAAGGAAGGCTTTGTCTACATCTGGTCCGGCCCACATTTGCAGGCCGCAATGTGGTTAGCACTGCTAGTCAACTTGACAGCGTTTCCGCTAACGATTGGCCTATTGCCCTATGTTGCGAAAGACATCTACGGCACAGGGGAGACTGGTTTAGGCTATCTGCTCGCGAGCTTCTCNACAGGTGCACTCATCGCATCCATGCTGCTAAGTGTTGTCGGTCAAAGAACGCAGTCTGCTCGAATGATGCTGATTTTTTCCGTAGTCTGGCATGCGTCGATCTGGGCCTTCGTTTACACCAATGATCAGCCCAGTGGCATGGGTCTTTTGCTGGTGGCCGGTTTTTCGCAGAGCATGAGCATGGTGCCTTTGTCGATCATGCTGATGCGTGCATCGGACGCCGAGTTTCGCGGCCGTGTCATGGGCATCCGGATGTTGGCGATTTACACATTGCCAATCGGGCTTGTCATCTCGGGGACGCTGATTGAGACTATGGGTTTTCGCAATGCCATGTCCCTGTACATGATCACCGGCATCGTGCTCACCATCTTCATTGGCCTGCGCTGGTATCGTGACCTTTGGCCGGCCACCGCCATCGCCAATGCCCGTTGAACAGATTCCGTCACCATAAGGAGTCCAGAGTATGTCCCANTCAGAGCCAGTACGTTTCCTGGAGCGCACAATCACCTTGGCCAATGGTGTTGTGGGCGAAAATGTCGAGATACCATCGGCTTCACCGGTCAATTATTATCAGGCGATTTCTAAGCCCGAAGACATGCCGAAGATCACGGTTGACGGCAAATTGTTTCTGCCAACCGATGATGCAAGGCTGGGTTCCGCCCCATTACCTTTGATTATTGTTTGCCCTGGCAGCCTAGGCGTTGCCGCCTCGCATCTTGCGCATGCCGAAACACTCAATGCTCTGGGGTTTGCAACGTTTGTTCTCGACAGCTTCGGTGCCCGCGGCGTCACCTCNACTGTTGCCAAGCAAACGCAATTCTCATTCGCNGCNTCTGCCTATGATGTCTTAGCNACGTNGNANNTNCTNGCNNCACGNCCTGACATTGATGANAAGAGAATTGGTGNCCAGGGTCATAGCCGNGGTGGATCAGCNGTNCTCACAGCGGCNACGCGCAAGTTTGCCGATGCGGTTGTNGGCAAAGNCCANGGANTNCATTCCATCCTTCCGGCCTANCCCTGGAGCGGACATCAGTTTCTTGACCCAAGTGTCGGCGACACAGACGTGCAGGTGCTCATGGGAGATGCCGATGAGTGGTGCTCACCGATGCAGGTGCAGGGGCATTGCCAAGCCATTCGCTTGTCGGGAGGCACCGCCAATATGAAACTGTATAAGGGGGCAAATCATAGTTTCGATCGTGGGGGAGAGCTGGTCCATGTTGCAGAAGCATCTGTTTCACCGGCAGCACCGACCACCTATCTTGCCGACAATGGTGCAATGATACATCCACTTGACGCCACCCCGAACGAGGAGCTCGTAGACCGTGATGTCATGGTCTATGCGCTGAAAGCCGGTTATGGGAACAAAGGCGCTCACCTGGGAAGTGCACCCGGTGATGCAGAGGCTTTTAGAGGCGATATGATTGCTTTTTGGAAAAAGGCAATGACCTGAAACTTGACAGCGGCTCCCACCAAACTTATCAGCCAGCATATCAGTTGGTGTTTGGGTGGTCTGCTGTGCAACGCATCATGGTTATTGGCGGATCTGGATCCGGTAAAAGCACCCTCGCTCGAAAGATTGGCGCGATAACCGGCTTGCCCGTCATCCACGTCGACAGGATGTACTGGAAAGCTGGCTGGGTACTTCGCGACGCCGCCGAGACGAGGTCACTTGTGATCGCTGCAGCCCAACGTGGCGAGTGGGTGTTTGATGGTAACAACTCTAGCACGTTTCATCAACGAGCCGACCGTGCCCACGCCATCGTGTTTCTGAACCTCCCTACTTGGCTCAGATCCTTCGGAATTGTTTGGCTTACCGTCGCGAGTTATGGACTCTCCCGTCCAGATATGGCGGAGGATTGCCCTGAGCGTTTTGATTACGGGTTCATGAAGTGGGTGCTGGGTTATAGGAAGAATGGCGGGCGGACGCGAGCACTGGAACTGCTCGATACCTATGCATTCAAACGTGACATCTTTCATTTGCGTTCGAGGCGCGAAGTCAACGCGTTCTTGGGTGTTCTGCAGGATCGCTTTCAAAGGGACTATGCCTAGGACCACGCGCCTCGTTCCTACGCTGTACCGTTGCTATCCCTCCTTCCACTTAAGCCGGCCAGTGATCATAAGAAACAGGACACCTAGTAGAGAGACGAGAATGCCAAAGACTGCCTCGATGGTTGCAAATGGTGCCTTGATGTAATACGGCGCAGGGCCACGATACAAAACATCTACCTCGTCGCCGACCTTGGCGCTCTCGATCTTTAACTTGGAATAGTCGGCCCACACTTCGGTGCGTCCTTGATCCGTCTGCAGCTCAACCCTGGCGCGTGGCCTACGGCGAACTTCAGCACCACTTTTTGTTAGGGCCTGCATCGAGTTGCATTCAATCTTTTGCCAGTTGCAGCGACCAAGGGCGCAAACACGTTTTTCGCAAACCGAGTCAATCGCGATGATTTTCGCCCGTGCCGGCGTCGCGGTAAATTCATCAACAAGCAGCATGACAGGCACAATCAAGCCTGCTACCGCAAACAACCAGCCAAGGTTCCGAAAAATCAGATATGATACGGTTTCGAACACCAATTGCTCCTAGCTATCGATACGGCGCGTGATCCCAGTGCAGGGGCTAGCATCATCACAAGGGCTATCGAGTGGACAGTCTCTCAGTGCTAGACTGCCTGACGCAACAACTGACGACAATCGTCAAAGGCTTCATGTTTGCCATCACTCAAGAACGAAGCCACAGGGCGCGGCGAGATGTACACACAATTGCGACGAATGGAAGTGTGTAATGCCCGCGCTGCGGACCTTGGTTTGGACATTACAGCTTAGGCACTCGCCCTACTGACTTGACTATCTCTCCGCTAGGAACTGCATTGCAAACTTCTCAACCAGCTACCAGTCCAAAGCCTCTGCCGCTGTTTGCTATCCCGGATTATCGCCGAGGGTGGTTTTACGGCATGTTAACCGGCATTGCACGCTGGCTTGAGTTTCTCGCACTTGGCATTTTTGCTTACCAACTCACAGAGTCACCGCCGCTCGTGGCTCTGCTCGCGATCCTCCGTCTGGTCCCCTATTTTACGCTGGGCTATTTCGTTGGCTCAGTCACGGACAAGATCGATAGGAAGCTCTGGCTGCTCATCGGTCTAGTTGCCATGAGCGTCATTTCCGGTGCGATGGCCTATCTCGCAGCGACCGGCAATGCCACCTATTCGATGATTGTCTTTGCGACCTTGGCGACCGGTATCTTCTGGCTGACGGACATGCCTTTCCGGCGGCGCTTCATGCTTGATGCCGTCGGCTCAGAGCGCGCAGGCCGCGCGATGGGATTCGACAACATCACGAACTATGCAACGCGCGGCCTCGGCCCGTTGATTGGAGGCATTGTCTTTCAGTTCTTCGGGCCGGTTGGTGTTTTCGGCTTTAATCTTTGTGTCTACGTATTGTGCTTTCTCGTTGCGCTTGGTTTCACACGCACCAAGCCGAGTGAATTGCAACAATTAAACGATACGGCGGCCACTAAGTTACCAGAGAATTCAAAGTCCGGTTCACTGCTAGCCGATACAAGGTTCTGCATCATCCTAGCAGTTACAGTTCTGTATAATCTGTTTTGTATTCCTTTCGTCGCGATGCTTCCCGTCTTCGCGCAAAAGGATTTTGGCATGCAACCAGCCGCAGTTGGTACTCTTGCAGCATTTGAAGGCGTTGGCGGGTTGATTGGCTCACTGGTCGTCGGCTTTCTGATCCGACCGCCGGCATTTTTCATTGTCTACTTTTGTGGACCGCTGATCTATTTGATCGCGGTATTCGGCCTGTCGTTCACACTCACACCAGGTTTTACACTCGCAACGCTTATCGCACTCAGCTTCGGCGGCGCATGTTTCTCAGCGACGCAATACACACTGCTTTACACAACTGCCCCCCCGGAGTTGCGCGGGCGAGCGTTCGGCTTTCTGTCGATTGCGATTGGTTGCGGTACACTAGGGCTCTGGAACGCGGGTTACCTGTTCAACACTTTTCCATCTGCCACTGCCATGATGATCATGGCCATTGAAGGTCTCGTACCTCTGACTTTGCTTGCATTGTTCGCGGCCACGCGGCGTTGACCATCCGGCTGAACTGGTTACTGAAACGGTCACTTAGTCCGCTTTTTTACTCTTGCGCAATCCGGCACTCTCAAGCAGCGCATTCATCCCTGGAAACCCAAACAACTTCTTCTCCTCAACTTCATGTGTCACGAAGGTAAGGCCTTTGCTGCGTAGTGGATGCCCATTGCACCCTGACGCAACCCTCTTCTGTCGTGGCTGATGTCGTGAAACATCATGCAGCGGAACTGTATCGCGTGGCGAACTGTTGGCGGTCATTGCGGATCCCTTGTGGAATGGGTTAACAGCCGCTCGATTCTCAGTCTGAATATTGGCATGGGTTGTAAAGTGAACCTAAACCATTTCAGTTAGGGCTTGGCCAACCATACCGGGCCACAAGGGAAACGAAGGTTTAATTGTGACGAAGCATTTGCATCAAAACGTATGGCTGCGATTTACCTTACGTAAACCTACCGCTGACACCGAGTGACTATTGAACACGGTATCAGGCGCGTCCAACATCGAAGATCGAAGATACTTCATCTTCGCGGGCGTTATCACGGTACAAGCGGCCAGCCATTGCGAGAGCATAGGGCGCAACCGCCACGAGTTCTTCCATAATATCGGGCGGCAAATTCAGTCCCATGTTCAGTGCAGCTTGCTCAGCGCGGACGCGCACGCCATTGGGAACGTGCCCCGTATCAGGCACCCAAGGATGCGGACTGATGTCTGCGGGAGCCTCGCCTGCAACAAGGCTTGGTCGCTTTTTGAACCAACCTTCTGCCTGCTCGTATGCATGACCTGCCTGCAGCACCTTGGAATCATCGAACGGGCGCCCGGCGAGCTGCATTGAGAGTGGCAGGCCATCCGATGTGAACCCACATAGGAGTGCTAGCGCCGGTCCACCAGTACAGTTGAATGGCGTCGTGAAGCTGGGCGTGCGCATGAAGGTCGATGGATCATGCTTGTCGATGCGAGGGGCAGCAGATGTATTGGCCGTCATGAAGAGATCGAAGCGGCGATAAAGTTTCGCCATCTCGGTCGTTATCGCGCGGCGCTCTCGACCTGCGCGGACATAATCTTCTGCTGAAAAGAGACACGCTGGCAGGCAGCGGACGCGAAAATCCTGACCAAAGTCCTGTGGGCGGCTTTGTAGCTCGCGCAGATTGATCGACAGCACCTCGGCTTCTGCTGTGACAACCTTCACATCCTGATAGTACTGCAGCTCACGTAGCTCGATCTCTTCGATCTCGGCCCCGAGGGAACGCAACACATCGATTGCTGTCTCCATAGCTGCGGGCAACTCGGCATGCACTTTTGAGTCCCGTTCCCAGAAATGGCGAATGACAGCAATGCGCATACCTTTGATGCCGTCTCCGATACCGGCCGTAAAATCCTCTACGGGAGCGTTTGCTGAGGCTGGGTCTGCTGGATCGTAGCCGGCAATTGCGTTCAGGACGATTGCACTATCGTGCGCCGTTCGCGTAAGCGGACCGCAATGATCATAGGTATACGAGTTAGGAATAACGCCGGCACGACTGACTCTGCCGTAGGTTGGTTTCATACCAGCGAGACCGCAAAGGCCAGCCGGGCTGCGAATGGAACCGCCCGTATCGGTGCCGAGGGCAACTGGCACCAAGCCTGCCGCAACAGCTGCGCCAGAACCCGACGATGATCCTCCGGTAAAATGCGCTGTGTTCCATGGATTGCGCGCAGGCGGCCAAGGCAGATCAAACGACGGACCGCCGTGCGCGAATTCATGCGTCGTCAGTTTGCCGGTCAAGATTGCGCCCGCATCCCGCAACTTCACCACGGCCGTGCAATCCGCGTCAGGGACTCTATCAATGTTTGTTTTTGACTGCCCCGTCGTGAGAATACCGGCCGTGTCGTAAATGTCTTTGACCGCATAAGGAATGCCATGCATCCCACCACGGTAGTTGCCTGCTGCAATGTCCTGCTCAGCTACCTTGGCGTGATCTATAGCCAAATCATATGTTGGGGTCAGATAGGCGAAGAGTTGTGGCTGCAGAGCTTCAGAACGCGCGACCAACGCCTTTGTGTACTCGACAGGTGAAAGTTCCTTGGCCTTGATGCGTCCTGCTGCTTCAGCAAGAGTCAAATCATGAAGCTCGGCACTAGACATGTATTCTCCTTAGTCCAGCCTCTTAGGAGGGCGCTCGATCGCCGGTTGGCATGCGAGCTTCTGCCGTTCCAATCATACTATCGCGCGTTACAAGCTCAGCGAGTTCTGCTTCGCTCATATTGTCTGTACCTGCAGGACGTCGCGGAAGAATAAGGTAGCGGCAATCCGCTGTGGAATCGAGAACCCGGACTTCTCTGTCCTGCGAAATTTCGGTTCCAAACTCATGCAACACAGCGCGCGGCTCGCGCACGGCTCGCGACCTGTATTCGCGTGACTTATACCAAAGCGGAGGAATGCCAAGCAGTGGACGTGGATAGCAGGAGCAAAGGGTACAGACGACCATGTGGTGGACATCATCGCTGTTTTCTATGACGACCAGTTTGGTTCCCTCAAAGACGCAGCCCATTTCTGCAACGGCGGCATTGCCATCATCTAGAAGTCGCGCTTTGAACGCTGGATCTACCCATGCCCGGGCGACAACCCTTGCGCCATCTTCCGGGCCTTTGCGCTCCCAAGCTTCGACCATATCAGACACTTCACGCGCGGTGATGACGCCTTTCTCGATCAACAATTCCCGGATCGCGATTTCGGTGAGTTCCCACTCCTTTTCCGGTTCAGAAATGTCCGGTTGGAATGTTGTGTCGTGGTCATGATGATGGTCATGTCCTTGCGCGTGATCGTGGTCGTGGCTCATCTATTGATCCTCGATCGGTTCAAGCCAATTTTCATAAAGGTCTGCGGTTACGGTATCGTGCGGTCCATACTTTCCATTGCCGTCCCAAACCTGATCCAGGTCAAACTTAACCTGGAATAAGTCTAGTTTCGGTAACCCACTCATTCCGTAAGCCAAGCGTTCTGGATTGGGGAACGCGCCAAAATGACGAATAATCACTCCGGTTTTACCGCGCACAAATTGTGGTGTCCGGACATGACCTGGTGGACTTGCCTGAGCTACTCGTATGCGGTCACCGACTTTAAAGCCCCCCATAGCGGTTACTCCTTGCCAGACGCATAGCGTGCTTTCACTTCTGTCAGTTTGGCGGCAAGCTCTGCTTCCGAGATGATGCCCTTTTCAACAAGCAACCCACGCATAGCTGCGATCCATCGCTCATAGTAGTCAGACTGCTCGTAGAATTCCGGTGTCAGGCTCTCAATCGTGCGACGGTTCTCATCCGCCTTGAAGAACTCGCGTGGCTGTTGCCGCAAAAGCATCATCATCGCGTCGATCCGGCGTTCAGTCAATGTTGGTTCGTGTTCGTGACGGTCGATTGGGCCTGCAGAAACACCACCGAGATCTGTAATGGCGCGATTGGTCACAAAAGCCTCCAAAATAGGTTCCCGGCAGTATGCGGTTGCAGAGGTCCCTGGATCAATAGTTTCAAAAATCCATCGCAATCACGATGCATTTTCATCCAGAGGATGCTACGCTCCGGATCTAGACCATGCACAACACTGAATAATTGGAGCAGGGATGCTGAAGATTTATGGTCGTGCGAACTCGATCAATGTACGCAAGGTTCTGTGGGCCTGCGGCGAGATTGGTTTGGCTTTCGACCGTGAAGATTGGGGCCGAGGCTATCGACCAACAAGCGAACAGGAATTCAAGCGGATCAACCCGTTTGAAGTCGTTCCCGCGATTGACGATGATGGCTTTACGCTGCGCGAAAGCAATACGATCGTCCGTTATCTTGCAACGAAGCACAATCGGACAGATCTCTACCCAACCGAGATGCATGAGCGCTTCCGATGTGAGGCATGGATGGACTGGGCCAGTCAAGACCTCTACGTCGACATCCGCCCAATCGTCATGGCGCAGATTTTCAAGGTTCCCGAGTTTCAGGATCCAGACATACAGAAGAAAGCCATCAATGGTTGGACGCGCGTTATGGACATGCTCGAGATATATCTTGGATCAGGCCAAGACTACATGATGGGCGACAGCTTCACTATCGCCGATATCCCGACAGGACTTGTTGTCAATCGATGGTTCAGTCTCGATTTTCCGAAACCGGAATTCCCCCACATTCAGAACTACTATGATCGCCTGGCCGAGAGGCCGCCTTACATGGAACATGGTCGGAACGGATTGCCATGATCAATATGAAAGCCGGGACTATTGAGATTTGGCAATGTTTGCCGCTGCTGTGTCGTCTGTCACTCGGCGGACTAATCTCGGCGTTGTTTTTGTCGGGTGTTGCATCGGCACAGAACCGCGCGATCTGCGTCCAGTGCGTAGAGCCTGACGTTGCTTATCGATGCGAGGTAAACGCCTCTCCGCAACATCAGGCATTTCTCGCCAATGACAGGCTGAAGCGCATGGCCTGCATTAGACATATTGCAAAAGCGAGCGGTCATGCTGTCTGCAAGGTGAACAAAGACCAGCCAGTTGATTGCGCCGGCCAATCCTATTCCGTTGATATCTCGCAGATGGCACAGTCGTACGTGAACCGCGTGCCGTCTTTTGTGCGGAACTCTTTCGTTGGCCCGCGCCAGGCTCAAGGCTCAACAGAAGGCCAAGGCAACAGCGAACAAAATAAACCACCCAAAACAGTGGTGGAAATGGCTAAGCGGACCGCTGAGAATTCTCAAAAGCAACTGGAAAATGCCGGCGCAGCGGTCAAAGATGCCGGCAATTATGTAACCGGCACCGTCAAACAGACTTGGACCTGCCTTGCATCCCTGTTTCAGGACTGCTGAGCAATATCCGGCAGCCGAACCGCAGCGTGTCTTGCGGATCGATCAGCTGCTTAGAATTATGACCTGATTAGTTTACGGCAAGCCATTTGCGCGCAAGGCGCTGTGCCTTGGAAACTTCTGCGCGGGTCAAGTCGCGCGAGATTTCCATTCTATAGCGCTTAGCTTCTTCATTGCCGCGCAGCGCAGCAAGATTGAACCATTTATGGGCCTGGATAAGGTCCATCTCAACATCCCGGCGAGCACTTTACATCAGACCCAGCTCAAATAATGCATCGGCACCGCCAGCGACAGCTGCATGCTCGTGCAATTCTAAAGTTCCAAATTCAAAACGCGCCATGAGTTCCCTCACCCGGCTAAACGGCTCCCGAAGTCTATCGAGATCGCTTTTCCATCCTCCGATGGGATTAACCATCACAGCGCAGGGGAAAAAATTGGTTAACTCGGCATCGAATCTCGTTTTATATCAACAAATTAAACACGTGTCATAATTATTAAGTAGAGCTGAACGCCGTACCAAGTTCATTTTCATATCTATTACCACACCTTGAACGGCACTTGGGCAAAGCTAGAAAATCTGCCTTGAAACTGCCTGATGCGCGCGTATGTTGCGCGNTGAGGGGAAACAGCGGCGATCTTAGATTGACCGCTTTAGTTACGGGGAATGATTAAGTTGCTTCNGCGCGCTTTCGTAATAATCGTGCTCGGCAGCCTTCTTGCGTCGTGCGCGAGTGGGCTTCCCGACCCAGTTCTGCTGCAGGGCGGCTCTTTGACTGGATCGGGCACCGGTAATCTGCAGACGAACTCGACACAGACCTTGCCACGGTCAGACGCTTCACGGGTGTTATCTGCGCTCGCAGCGGAACGTGTGCTNGGTGGCTCCGCGGCCCCTTTCGACCTCTTGAACCAGAAATAGTTNGGTCATTAATGGGAAGCCGCTNAATTGCTAGGCAGCGGCTTCACCCTAGAGCAAGAGCGTTCCGGATGGAATCACCGTTCGACNTGCTCACTTTGTTNGCNGGAACGTGAATCTTNNTCTACTCANTAAGTTTNGAGACCGNTTCACGTTTCAGNNGGATGCGNCNAGCGCTTCCAACTGAAACGATCGGACTNTAGTATCTCTANGGTAGCAATACAGTAGAACCTGTGGTTTTGCGGGCCTCCAAGTCGATATGCGACTGGGCTGCTTCCGCCAGCGGATAAGTCTGATTCACCGCAATTTTCACAACGCCTTTGCCAACAACATCAAACAAGTCGTTCGCGTTTGCGAGTAATTCCGCTCGATCTGCCACATACGTGAACAGGGTTGGGCGGGTTACATAGAGAGAACCCTTCGCGCCCAATCCACCAACGTCGAAGTTGGTGATGGGTCCAGAAGCATTGCCGAAGGTCACAAAGAGGCCGCGTGGACGCAAGCAATCAAGGGACGCCGGATGAGTTGCTTCACCAATTGAATCGTAAACAACATCGACACCCTTGCCANCAGTGATCTCTTTGACCCGATCGACAAAGTTCTCCGTGTTGTAGTTGATACAATGCGTTGCGCCGTTGGCTTTGGCCAATGCACACTTCTCATCACTACCAGCTGTGCCGATGATGGTTGCACCGAGATGCTTGGCCCATTGGCAAGCAATCAAGCCGACGCCACCTGCCGCAGCATGTAGAAGCAGCGTTGTTTCCGGACCAACTTCGTACGTCTGGCGCAAAAGATAGCGAACGGTCATGCCTTGCAGCATCATCGCGGCCGCAATGTTGTATTCGATATTATCTGGCAATTTGACAGCGCGGTCCACTGGCATAAGACGCTCTTCAGAATAACTCCCCATGGGATTTGCGTACGCAATCCGGTCTCCAACAGCCAGGTCGCTCACACCGCTGCCAACCTCCAGCACTTCGCCGGCCCCTTCCATGCCGAGGACGGCCGGCAAATTTGGTAGTTTGTAAAGGCCACTACGCTGATAAGTATCGATGTAATTGAGGCCGACGGCGTGGTGTTTGACACGGATCTCGCCTGCACCCGGTGCGGACACATCTACGTCTTCCCATTTCATCGCTTCTGGGCCACCGTGCGCGTGNATTCGGATGGCTTTGACCATGGAAATTTCCCCTAACTCTCTTGTGTTTCGTTATCAATCTGCCAATCTGCCTTGTTACCGACACGATACAGCCCTGATGCTGGCACGAAGACCATNTTGAGAGCTGTCGGACTTGTGGACCTAGACAATTGGCAATGTTGCCAGTCGTGTGTTCGTTCTATTGTCTGTTCGACTTATGCTCAAGAGGCGTAACTAATGTCACCGGTCCCATATCAGATTTCTCTGGGTTTACTATCCGCTGTTGCGGCAGGCCTGATGGCTACCGGTTGTGNAACCGGCTTTTCTGGCGCTCCTTCCAACGTCAATGCCGGTTTTAGCTGTGTCGATGACAGCGAAGTGTGTCTAACAAAGAGACGCCAAGCTCTGACAGAAATCATGGCGGACAAGGAAATGCGTTGGATCANTCAGCCTGCAACAGCCGGTTCCGATGCCTCTGGCGTTCGTCTTTTCGCATTTATGAAGAAGCGCAAACACCTTTCCTGTCAGCAGTTGCGGATTGGTTTCCAAGAGGCNACAGGAGCCCGGCAGAGGCTACGGCAAGCTGCTGGATCGGGGTTGACACCTGCCCAGATTTCTCGAGGGGCCATTCTTGGCGACGAAGTTGCNGGGAAGCTGCGCAAAGAGATGCGCCGGAAGCGTTGCAAGATTGCCTGACACAACGCAAAGGCCCCAATATTGAGGCTATTTGCTCAAATTTCCGCCTAAGATTCCCGGGATAGTAGTGCTGGATTAGAGTTTAACGACACGCGTGTGTCGTCTTAGGTCGGTGGATTTCATGTTATCCTTTGTGTCGTACATCCGCGGATTCAGCGGGTTCAGCTCGGCGTATGTGCTTGGATTTCTTTTTCTTGCATTTCCAGTACATGCGAGGCCTCCGATTATGCCGATCGGACAGCTTGGATTGACAGCCCCCACGCCAACCTACGAGCAACCACCCATCGCAAACATCAGATACCGCCGCTACAAAAATAGCGAGGCTGACGAAGCGGAGGCTCTCTTCGATGAGGGCCAGTACGAATTCGACTCTCAAGATTATCAGGCAGCGCAACGTGTGTTCGAGCGTCTGATTGACGAGCATCCAAAGTCTGAGTACGCGCTGAAGGCACAGCGCTATCTGGCAAATATCTATCGCAGCAAGAACGTTCGGCCTCACCGAACCGATCGCCTGACAACGACGACAACCCTCAGGCGCTCTCTGCCGCCCAGGTCAAACCCTTCTAAAGGCTCCATGCGATCTGAGCGGCGCCATCGGCTCTCCCGTGCACCGATCACATCACCCCTTACAATTTGGCCAGATACTGCGATGCAGCGCAAACTGCTTTTAAATGTTGGCGATCGCGTTTTTTTTGCAGCAGACAGCGAACGCATTGGAGCCAAAGCACGCGTGGTTCTGCAGCGTCAGGCCGATTGGCTGAAAAGCAATATGGACCTGCACATTCATATCGAGGGCCACTCGCACGATAATGGTGGGCGGGATGCGGACCTAGTACTTTCGCTCAGGAGAGCCGAAGAAGTTCGTTTGCGCCTGATTGAAGAAGGTGTTGCTGCCGAACGGATAAGCATCATGGGTCGCGGCCGGGCTGCTCCAGTAGCGATTTGTGACACCGCCATGTGTGCCGCGCAAAATCGCCGCGTCATAACGCTGGTTTATCGGCCAGATAATGGGACTTCTATGCACCGCCGTGCATCTCTGCCACAGCCACAACGTTGACAAATCCAGCAACAGCCGTGATGCAGAGACCCAAGGAATAGAGATGGTGAGGCAGCGGGATGAAAGCTTTGCAAAACAGCTTGATGCTTGGTAGTGCCCTAGTTGTGGTGGCTCTATTGGCAGTCGCTGCTTCTGGCTCAGCGCTGGCTCGGACGGCGCAACAGTCTCAAGCGAAAACAGATGAGACTGCGCAGTTGCGCAAGCGTGTTGAGCAGCTAGAGGAGCAACTCATTGACATCCAGGTTGTGCTTGGCACGCTTGAAACGCTGGCCAAGTCTAGGGGCGCATCGTCAGCGAGTAGTTCTAGCGCACAAGGTTCAGGATTCACCGGACAGGCCGGTGGATCAGATCGAATTAATGCCCTGGAAACGCAGGTTCGTGCGCTCGCATCTCAAGTTCAGCAGTTATCTTCAGGGCGAATTCCAAACCGAACCGTTAAGGCCAATCCGCCTCCGCGCACGACGCTGGAACAAAACAGAACGGCTTTACAGGCACCAGTTCCTGGTTTTGGCTCAACTGTGGTACAGCCAGAAACACAAAGTGGACCACGTGTTGAAAGTGGCAACCTAGCAGCTCCTCGAACAACGCCTGGCAATGCGAACTCGGGCGACGCATTCCAGCCGTCTGCCGCACAGGCGAGTGCACAAAGCCAATACGAAACCGCTTACGGCTTGCTACTTCAGCAGGACTATGGCGCGGCCCAAACTTCTTTTGCAGAATTCCTCAAGAACAATCCTCGCAGCCCATTGGCAGGCAATGCGCAGTATTGGCTCGGAGAGACTTTCTATGTTCGCGGACAGTACAAATCCGCCGCAGGTGCTTTTCTGAAAGGATACCGTCAATTCAGCCGCAGCAATAAGGCTCCAGACAGCCTGCTAAAGCTAGCAATGTCATTGGATAAGCTTGACCAGAGGGCAGCTGCGTGCTCTTCTTTGTCAGAGCTTGGCCAGAAGTATCCTCAGGCGGCAGCCCATGTTCGCCGTCGTGCCAGCCAGGAGCGCAGTAGGCTCCGCTGCTGATCGGCCCAATGGTCGACGCCCAAGACAGTGGTCTGACTTCGCCTGAAAAACTCGCGACCCGATTCTCATCGATTTCGCACTATGACAACGTTGTTGTTGCTGTCTCGGGCGGCAGCGACAGCGTGGCCTTGCTGCATCTCGTCCGTTTGTGGCTGCTCCACTCCTCCAAGCAAGCTCAACCAGCGGTGAGCGTCTGTACCGTCGATCACGGCTTGCGCGCAGGGTCGGCAGAAGAGGCTCTGTTTGTCGAGAATGTTGCCCTGGCTTTGGGCTACCAACATCATACACTGCACTGGGGCGGGGTTAAGCCCACGTCGGGTCTACAGGATCTCGCACGCAACGCGCGATACGACCTCCTCACTGAGTACGCGCAAAAGCTATCAGGCCGCACCGCGATCTTGACGGCCCACACGCAGAACGATCAAGCAGAGACTGTACTAATGCGGCTTGGACGTGGCAGCGGGCCAGACGGCATGGCCGCCATTCCGGAACTGACGTTGCGTGACGATATTGCGATCGTACGTCCGCTCTTGGACGTCACGCGTTCGCAACTGGTCGCATTCCTGGATCAAGTCGGTCAGACTTGGCGCGAAGATCCCAGCAATACCCTGATTGATTTCGAACGCATCCGCATCCGGAATGCACAGGATGCGAGAAATGAACTGGCTCTCTCAGATCAGGCTTTGGCGCAAACAGCCAAGAGAATGCAGCGCGCGCGCAATTCCCTCCGCCAAGTAGCCAATGATCTCCTTTCAAGCGCCTTGGACGACCAAGAACTCCTACAATACGGTGTGTTTGAGTGGTCGCGTGAAGCGCTCGAGCGCTATGGCCATGAAGTTGCCATTCGCTGTCTTCGCCACATTGTGAAAGTTGTAGGTGGCAGCCATTCACAGCCGAATTTGAGCCAGACCGAAGCCCTGTATGATCAGCTACGGTGCGAGAGCTTCCGTGGCTGGACCTTGCACGGAGCCAGGCTTGTACGAGAAAGAAACGGCGCCCAGGACAAGACTCTCATCTTCCGTGAAACTGGTCGAAATGGTTTAGCCACCACGGATCTAGCGCCGAGTGATTGTATCCTATGGGATGGTCGATTTTTGGTGCACACATTGGTTGATCTGCCTGAGAATCTCAGATTGGGTCCACTCGGCCCCGAGGATCTTGAGCAGTTGGAGATGTTCCGCCCTCGGAATATTTCAACTGCACTCGCGAACCAGATTGCCCTCACACTCCCGGCGGTTTGGCAGGGAGATCAGTTAATCGGCCTGCCGCATTTGCGAAATTGTTGTCCTCAGATTTCCCTGGATCCGACTTACATCAGGAGACAGTTATGTCATTGATCTATGTTCAGGGACACTCGAGAGCTAGCTTCACCAACGACGTTCAGCCTCTGAAAGCCGCGCCAAAATGATCAGTGTCTTCATAAGCAACTGATTTTCATTAACGTTTTCTGCAATTCTCACGGCATTAACGTACTTTAACACCCGACTGTGCTATGGATCTTGCTTGCTCAAGCGCCGCCTGTGGAACTGTCATTTTGGCCCGCCGTCAACCGCTTGGCAAATGCCTGTGGTGCTCCTATCTTAAGGATCAATCAAGTACGATGCCTTTCGCTGGTTGGCAGCGCTTAACGACCTTCGGCAAGTTTGCCGCCGTAAAGCGGCGCAAATGCCCGAAAAGGGAAAACGATGAATTCAAATTTCCGGAATTTCGCGATCTGGGTGATCATAGCTCTATTGATGGTCGCGCTGTTCAATCTATTCCAGAACCCATCTGGCAACCAACGGGCCAATGAAATCCCGTACTCTGAGTTTCTTGACTCGGTAGAGGGCAAGACTGTCAGCGAAGTTACGATCAAAGGTAATCGAATTTCGGGACGCATGGAGAACGGTAATCAGTTCTCGACCTACGCACCGCGTGATCCTCAACTCGTAAGCAAGCTGGATGCAGCTGGTGTCAAGATAAATGCTCGTCCGACCGAAGACGAAGTGCCGTCTATTCTGAGCGTTATTGTCTCGTGGTTCCCGATGCTGCTGCTGATTGCCGTATGGATTTTCTTTATGCGCCAGATGCAATCCGGATCTGGTCGCGCTATGGGTTTCGGTAAGTCGAAGGCTAAACTGCTGACAGAGCGGCATGGGCGAGTGACATTTGAAGATGTTGCTGGCGTCGACGAAGCCAAGCATGACCTTCAGGAGATCGTTGAATTCCTTCGCGATCCCCAGAAGTTTCAACGCCTAGGTGGTCGTATTCCGAGAGGCGCACTTCTAGTGGGTCCTCCTGGCACCGGTAAAACACTTCTTGCGCGCGCTATCGCGGGCGAGGCAAACGTTCCATTCTTCACAATCTCCGGCTCGGACTTTGTAGAGATGTTCGTCGGTGTCGGCGCAAGCCGCGTCCGCGATATGTTCGATCAAGCCAAGAAGAATGCTCCCTGCATCATCTTCATCGACGAAATCGATGCAGTCGGGCGCCATCGTGGTGCAGGTCTTGGTGGCGGCAACGATGAACGCGAGCAAACACTCAACCAGTTGCTGGTTGAAATGGATGGCTTTGAAGCGAACGAAGGGATCATTCTGATCGCCGCTACAAACCGGCCTGACGTTTTGGACCCAGCTCTGCTGCGCCCAGGTCGTTTCGATCGCCAGATCGTTGTACCGAATCCCGATGTCAACGGGCGCGAAAAGATCCTGCGTGTTCATATGCGGAAAGTTCCATTAGCTCCCGATGTTGATGCAAAGATTATTGCTCGTGGAACCCCAGGCTTCTCCGGTGCAGATCTTGCCAACCTGGTAAACGAGGCAGCTTTGCTGGCAGCGCGTCGCAACAAGCGTCTGGTAACCCAGGATGAGTTTGAAGATTCAAAAGACAAGGTCATGATGGGCGCTGAGCGCAAATCGATGGCTATGAGCGAGGAAGAAAAGAAGCTTACCGCCTACCACGAAGCGGGACACGCACTTGTCGGCCTGCTCGTGCCCGCCGGTATTCCAGTTCACAAGGCGACGATCATTCCTCGTGGCCGAGCCCTGGGCATGGTGAAGTTTTTGCCCGAGGGTGATCGCTACTCCACCAAGTTCATCGAGTATACATCCCAGCTCACTGTTGCGATGGGTGGTCGTGTCGCCGAAGAACTCGTGTTCGGCAAAGAGAACATCACATCGGGTGCTGTCGGAGACATCCAGCAGGCTACTCAGATTGCTCGCGCCATGGTCACGCGTATGGGTTACTCGGACGAGCTCGGTACGGTGATGTACGGCGATAACCAGGAAGAAGTCTTCCTGGGTATGTCGATGCAGAAGAACCAGAGCATATCCGAAGCGACTGCGCAGAAGATTGACGCTGAGGTTCGTCGCCTCGTTTCAGAAGCCTACGAAACAGCGCGTAACATGGTATCAGAAAAGCGTGATNTGCTTGAAGCTTTTGCCCAGGCTCTNCTGGAATACGAGACCGTCACAGGTGATGAACTCAAGTCAATCATGGATGGCGGTAGTATCGATCGCCCGGACGATGACCAGGAAGTTGGCATTGGTCCGACAGGGTCAGCTGTGCCAGCTGCTGGGGCCGCGCGCCCAAGCCGAGGTNCTGAAGAACCAGACACGGGCGGCATGGAACCACAGCCAACCTAANACGGATTAGAGTTGCGTTTGTNTTGGCCGCGGATATGATCCGCGGCCAATTTGTTTGAACCGTACGGATTCGATCACCACCATGCTTCGCGAAATATATGTGCGCCCTACGGGGCTCTACGCTGGCCGCCAAGGCGAGCAGGCGAACGAGGTATGGGGTGGTTTCCGGCTCGCTGAGGGTTGGCTCGACTTTGCTGCTGTTGAGGTCATTGAACGCAACGGTTCACTTGTAGANCGTCGCATTGCAGGCATAGGCGAATTCCTAGAGCGCGATTGGGGCCGCCGTGCTCTCAACGCAGCTGACATGTTNGAGTTCATACGCCAACCGAGGCCGCGCATTGCTGGATTGTCCCTTGATCGCCCACGTATCATGGGGATTGTGAACGTCACTCCGGATAGTTTCTTCGATGGCGACCAGTTTGATGATGCGCGNATGGCCATTGACCATGCCCGCAGGCTTGTCGATGAAGGTGCCGACATTCTGGACATCGGCGGCGAGNCGACACGACCTGGTTCTGAACCCGTTCCCGTCGGCGAGGAGCTGGCTAGGGTCTTGCCTGTTATCGAAGGGCTAGCGGGCAAAGTCGACGCTCGCCTATCGATCGATACCCGGAAGGGTGAAGTNATGCGCCGAGCGCTGGAAGCAGGCGTTGATATCGTAAATGACGTCTCTGCGCTCACCTATGATCCGGAGAGCATGGAAATTGTCGCGGATGCTGGCGTGCCCGTCGTCCTGATGCACGCCCAGGGTGATCCAAAAACAATGCAGGAAGACCCTCATTATGAGGATGTCTCGCTTGATGTGTTTGACTATCTTGAGGCTCGTNTCGAAGCNTGTCTCCGAGCGGGTATCCCGCGTAANCGGTTGATNGTTGATCCCGGCATCGGCTTTGGNAAAACTCTCAANCATAACCTGCAACTGCTCGCGGAATTGAGCCTCCTACATGGCCTTGGGCTGCCNGTGCTGGTTGGGGCATCGCGAAAAAGCTTTATAGGCCGCCTGACTGACGCTAAGAGTGCCGATGAGAGACTGCCTGGATCACTTGCGGCNGCAATTCACGCCGTTGGCCAGGGTGCACAAATCGTGCGCGTCCATGATGCAGCAGAGACANGGCAGGCGTTACAGCTATGGCAGGGCGCAATGAGTGGTGCTCGCGATCCCGCCATTGCGTCTTCTGATTGACCAGTGAGTTCGTTACACGGCTGCCTCGGCTATANTAGGCAGTTGAAATTACCTAACTAGAACAAGATCGTTCCGGATGGAAACACCGTTCGACTTGCTCACTTTGTTGGCCGGAACGTGGATCTTGTTCTACTCATTGAATTTAGAGACCGATCCACGTTTCAGTTGGATGCGCCAAGCGCTTCCATCTGAAACGATCGGGCTCTAGCCCGCAGCGGCACGCCGATTTGCAATTCGCTTCTCAACTGCCACTGTNATCGCTTCGCGAAGTTCACCNGGATCGATATCACCGGTTCGCAAAGGAGCAGGTAGGACGATTTGCTGGGCGCGCGCCATCTTTCTGAGATGATCGGCCTGACTAACAGTCGAGAGCTTCTCAATCAGCCCTTCACGACCTTCTCGTTGGTAGATTGGCACCAAACCGAAACTGTAAGGGTCAAACTTCTTAATCTCAGCCGCCGCAGGCTCTTTGGCCGGCTCTTTTTCAGAGGTTTTTGTTGGGCTTGAAGGCTCTTTGGCGACAACGGCAGCTGTCTTATTCCGGAGCTTGGCCCACGGAACCCGGCGCAATTGAACTGACGCAAACGCCTGCACGGTCACGCGCGCGAGATGGTCCGCGGTCTCTTTGTCGAGTTGGGGCTGCGAGCTGTAAAAGCGCCGAAGGAAACGGCCCAGACTTGGTCCTGACAACACCTTCGAAGACTTCGTCATTGCCATGCCCTTCTCGTAATCCGATCAGTAGAACTAATGCCTCATATTGGCATGACTTCGGTTAACTCGTCGTGCAGCGCTTTCATTGCGGGAACCGCATCGCCGTATTTCTCTTCGATGGACTGAGGCTCGCCGAGGAAGTCAAAGGAGTCTGCCACATCGGGCATCGCCGGGATCTGTGCCGATAGCATAGGATGATTGCCAGCTATCGTATCAACGTAGATTGCGTCGCGACCACCTGGGCGGACATAATTTGCCAGGCAAATATAGCGTCGTTCCGCCGGCGGCATCGCTATAACGTCATCGAAGTTGCGTCCCTCGACGATCTGTGAAATTCGGTCCACCGCAAATTCGGAAACGGCGTCGGGCCGAAACGGGACGATGACTTTGTTCGCCAGCTTGAGTGCCGCTGCCGTTGCGTTCGATAATCCCGGAGCACAATCCATGATGATCACATCGGCCAGCGGTGAGGCGAAGCTAAAGGCGGCGCGAAAGTGCTCGGCACATTTGGCTTTGGCTTGCTGGAATGGAGTCTGATTGCGCGAATAATACGTTATCAGCTCATCTTGCATATCTTCGAAGCTTAGCGAGCCGGGCAGCAATGACATCGCTGGCAACTGGCCGGGCGATAGCTCAACGTCACCAATGTCATGCATCAGGTACTCAAGCACCTTTGTCTGCTCAATGGAGTAAAGTCGGT
This sequence comes from Filomicrobium sp., assembly GCA_002689605.1. GTDB lineage: Bacteria > Pseudomonadota > Alphaproteobacteria > Rhizobiales > Hyphomicrobiaceae > Tectiglobus. Next base: position 48,056 of record NZGY01000055.1, on the reverse strand, counting down.
CCTCGATATAAGCCGCGACGTTCCGGGATGTCCGTTGCGATACAATCCAGCGCTCGCCACCAAGCAATATGAGTGAGGAGTTCGACTGCGCATCTAGGTCAATCAAAAGAACTTTCTTCTTTGACCAGATTGCATAGGCATAGGCCAACATGACAGAGACGGTTGACTTACCTACACCGCCTTTACGGTTCGCAACCGCAACGAAAAACGCCATTCCCATCCCCACATCGTGTTTCTAGCTTGCTGCGACGACTAACATGGTACGTCGTAAATCACGTGTCAGCCGACACATGTCCTGATTCCGAACCTGGCGACAATGTTATGGCAATTATGGACCGCGTTCACACCGCAGAATCTATGCATTTTTCTACGTCTGAAAGATTGTATCACAATCTGTGATTATTCGGCGGGTATAGCCAGCCAATAGCCCCTTTCCACAGTGGCCAGTTGCGGCTAACGTCTCGCCCTTAGATCCCATGTATTGTGCCATCATGGCCCTGGCAAAGGGCCGCGAAACGACGGGAAAGACAGGGAAACTCATGGCGCGTCGCTATTTTGGAACCGACGGTATTCGGGGACCAGCCAACCAACATCCGATGACATCGGAAATGGCACTCAAAGTCGGCATGGCGGCCGGTAAGATCCTTGCAAATGGTGGCAGCTACCGACACCGTGTGGTGATCGGGAAAGATACGCGCCTGTCTGGCTATATGATCGAATCCGCACTGATGTCGGGCTTTACGTCAGTCGGCTGCGATGTTTTTCTCTTGGGGCCACTGCCTACACCAGCGGTTGCCATGCTGACACGCTCGCTCCGCGCTGACATTGGTGTCATGATTTCGGCTTCGCACAATCCGTTCGAGGACAATGGCATCAAGCTATTTGATGCCGATGGCTACAAGCTGTCGGACGAAATCGAAATGCGCATCGAAGATCTCATGGATGGCGACTCAGCTGAAATCATGTCCGATGCAAACAGTATCGGTCGCGCCCAGCGTGTCGAGAGCGCACGCGAACGATATATCGAATTCGCTAAGCGCACACTTCCACGCAACCTTAGACTGGATGGGCTTCGCATTGTCATCGATTGTGCCAACGGTGCAGGCTATCGCGTTGCGCCGGAAGCACTGTGGGAGCTTGGTGCTGAGGTCATCAAGATTGGTGATGAGCCAAACGGTCGGAATATTAACTTCGAATGCGGGTCGACTGCGCCCGGTTCGTTGATCGAAAAAGTTCGAGAAGTACGGGCCGACATCGGGATCGCGCTTGATGGAGATGCCGATCGCGTCGTTATCATTGATGAGCGTGGTGAGATTGTCGATGGCGACCAATTGATGGCTGTTATCGGCGAGAGCTGGCATCGCCGTGGCCGACTAGCGGCTGGAGGTATCGTGGCGACCGTAATGTCCAACCTGGGCCTGGAGCGCTTCTTCAAAGAAATCGGTCTGTCTGTAGCGCGCACCCCGGTTGGTGACCGCTACGTGGTTGAACACATGCGTAAACATGGCTTCAACGTCGGGGGTGAACAGTCCGGTCATATTGTATTGTCGGACTTCACCACGACAGGTGATGGTCTTGTTTCGGCACTACAGGTCCTTGCCGTCGTAGTGTCGACCGGGAAACCTGTCAGCGAAGTTTGCCAGAGGTTCCAGCCGCTCCCGCAATTGCTTGAAAACGTTCGTTATCAGAAGGGCAAGCCACTAGAAACGAAGTCCGTCAAGAAGGCTATTGACGCCGGCAAAAAGACGCTTGGTGACAGCGGTCGCGTGGTTATTCGTCCATCAGGCACTGAGCCTGTAATTCGCGTTATGGCTGAAGGTGACAACGAGGATCTTGTCTCAAAAGTCGTGGGCGACATCGTCGAGGCCGTCAAAGAGGCAGCAGCTAACCCGAGCAGCTGATTTGCTGGAACAGCTCTGGGAACCTTTGGCGGTTCAAATTGTGCGCCTACAAAGTACGTTGCCACCAACTCACATCATGCCAACGTCCAAACTTGTAACCGACCTGACAATAGATGCCGACGTGCTCAAAACCCACGGCCTCATGCAGCGCGATACTTCCCGGGTTAGGTAACGCTATTCCAGCGAAGGCGGCATGGAATTCAGCCTGACGGAGAGATGCCAATAGCTGAGAGTAGAGCGAGCGCCCCACACCGCTCTCTCGTGCTTCCTTTGCAACGTAGACGGTAACATCGACGGACCAGCGATAGGCTGGTCTTGTTCGATGCGGCCCCGCGTAAGCGTATGCAATTGCTATACCTGCCCTGTCTGCGACCAGATAGGGATAGCCTTGGTCCAGTGTCGCTGTAATTCGGCCTGCCATTTCTTGTGGTGTCGGTGGCGTTTCCTCGAATGATATAGCCGTGTCCGCAACGATAGGCGCATAGATCGCCTGGATCGGTTCTGCGTCCAAGGGTAACGCCTGTCGAATGGTAAAATCTTGCATGGCTTATCAGCCTGCCGGTAAAAATCAGGAAGGACGGCTGAGCACCGCTAGATCGGCATAACCGCGATAGAGACGCTGGAAGCTCAATCGCATGTCGTTTTCTTCTGCTACCTCGCGCAGCACTTGCTCGAGTTCCGCGCTAGGATAAACATGAAACTTACTCAACCAGGCAAAATGCAGAGATTTATACCAAGCCGGCAGTCCGCTTTGCTGTCCGAAATCTACGATATGTAAGCGTCCTCCAGGTGCTAGCGCCTTCGCTGCTTCCGGTATAGCGGCGCGCCAAGGCGGGATCATCGATAGTGCATAGGAAATGAATATCCTGTCCGCTGCTGCGACTGCGAAAAGCTCGTTCATATCGAACGATGTGGCATCGCCTTGCGCCAGCGTTATGCGATCCTGTAAACCAGCACGAGTGATCGAGTTGCGCGCGGTCACGAGCATCTCATTTGAGATGTCAAAACCAAAAAGCTTTGCTTCAGGGTATCGTCGTGCTGCCTGGATTAAATTCCGACCAGTCCCACATCCGACCTCAAGAACGACCTGCCCCGGCTCGGGCTTCATATCTTCCAGCAGACGATCTCGGCCAAGCAAGAAATACTTACGTGTCAGGTCGTAAATGTAACGCTGATACTTGTAGATGCCGTCCATTTGTTGGGCGGCATCTTCGGTAGCCTCGCTCACGTTGGGTTCTCCTAATCGGCCTTGCGGACGTAGAGATGGAAACCACCATAGATCGATGATCGATCCTGCTTGGTCCATTCTTTGCCGCGATCCTCATCATATGAGAACTTTTCGAGGATGGCGTCCGGCACTCGTCCTGGCAAAATGCTTTCTTCACCGGCCGTCCGGAAAATCACACGGGCGCCCGGCTTGGCTGTTCGTTCAATCTCGGTCCACAGCGTTAGCAGGATGTCATCGGTCATCCAATCCTGGGCATCCAGAAGAACATAGGCGTCAAGCGAAGCATCATCTTTTGCAGCCAAGTATTCGGTGAATGAACGATGTTGGACATCGAGATTATCGATGCGCTCACGGAGGTTTTCGAATGATTCCGGCTTAAGGTAAGGCGGCAGTGGGCCCGCACCACCTGTTGCGTAACGTCGACCGAATGCCTGCCAAGCGAAGTAGTTGTCCTGTAGATCGAAGTCGCAAGCGAGCCGCTCAAGGCGCTGCAGCAGAACCTTCGACATATGGGTTTCTTTGCCCTTGAGGGCTTCGAACTGCGATGGAGGAATTCCAAGGCCGAAAAGTGCTGAAGGCTTATTCAGCAGCCAGCGAATGTGGCGCTTCTCAAAAAGTGGTGCCAACTCCGCTTCGAAGATCTGGCGCTGTTCCTCGCGCGTTCGCGCCGTGAGCATCTTACGCGGGTTTCGTCCGTGAGCACGAGCGAGCAGATGGCTCGCGCCGATGAATGTGCCGAGCAGGCCATGGCGGTAAAGATTGGAACGGAAGTAACCGATACGGCGGCGACCGAACAGGTTCCGGCTTTCCCAATACTTCCGGGAGACTTCGTCCAAGTGCGGACGAATGTAGTCTTCGTAAGCTTTGACGTTGTCTCGGCCATCTGCCTCGGCAAAAAAACGTTGAAACGCACGATATTCTGGTAGGTGGCGAACGGCAGCTTGTTTCAGCTTATTCAGCGCAACGTGCGCAGGGTTAAGGTCTACCGCGGTGATCTTGATTGGCGCCGCCGAGAGATAACTCAGAATATTACAACCACCTGATGCGATTGCGACCAGATGATCGTCTGGCTGTAAATCCAATGCCTCAAGATCGACGATGGGATCTTCCCAGATTTGCGGGTAGACCAGCCCAGAAAAAACGAGCGTGAAGAGCCTTTCCTGAATACCTTTGTTGGAAATCGCCTTGTGGCGGTGAACGGCCTGGCGAAGCCTCGAATTCTTTTTGCCGCTTGAACGGGCATTTGCCCCGTGATCCGTAGCCGGCTCCAGCATCTTTCTAATCTTTTCCTCAGATTTCCGCGCTTGCGCGCTGCAATTCCGCGACCATCCGCCTGCGGTGAGCGTCCGAGATCAATCTGTCGTCGGCGCTACGGCATTCGTTTGGCATGATTAACCGCTTTCGTCGAGCAGTCAAAATGCAGAGGTGACACCGTATCACATATCGAAATTCGAGGCCAAAACAGGATGGATGATACAGCTCATACGACAAGGGATAATGTTGGTTGGCTTCTATTCCAGCTAAATATCTGATTGCCCTTGTTTTCCTCGCACTTGACACCGCTTGTCACACCAAAGCGCTTAGGTCCGCCATGAAACAATTTTTGAAAGCGATACGATGATCACCGAGCTGTATGCCTCCTGGACAACAGCTGTCGTAAACTGGAGTGAAATCAATCCAGCGCTCGCAATATTCGTTGTTTTCGCACTCGCCTTTGTAGAAAGTATTGTCCTCTTAGCCGCCTTCGTACGGTCGACTGTCATTTTTGCCGGTATCGGAGCCTTTTATGCGATAGCTGGAGACACACTTCTTCTGCTCTGGTTTGCAGGCTCGCTGGGCGCGATCTGTGGTGATGCATTCTCATTTTTTATGGGTCGAATACTAAAGGATGATCTCCAAGATTATTGGCCGTTTCGAGACTATCCTGGAATGCTGATCTACAGCCGTAATATCTGCCAGGAGTGGGGCTGGTTTGCGCTCATCGCTAGCAAATTTTCTTTTGGTCTACGCCCATTTATTCCGTTGAGCGCTGGCATGTTCGGGATGTCGCCGCGAGTGCTTCTTTTGGCAAGCAGTGCTGCGGGCGTACTGTGGGCGGGCGTGATGCTCGGTGCAGGGTTCGTTGTCGCACGGGCTTTCACCTTATTTCTGTGATCAACGCCCGAATTCGTTACGCAACCGATATATCCAAGCTGATGTCGGCACAGGAACTTTCGTGGCACGCGCAGCAACGCAAAGACGAGGAGCTGTCAACGTATGAACCAGGCATCGGTGATAGTCCCGTCAAGTCCGCTCTACCCACCTACAATTACACCACCAGAAGTCCCGCTCCCTCTCTATCGGTTCGCATGGCGTTTCTTGGGCAATCCATTGCTCGCAATTCCGCAGCAAGTTTATCAGGATCGCTTTGTCGTTCTCAGAAATCCTGGCGCTCCAACTATTGCATGGATCACCGCTCCCGATTTGACCGAGCGAGTGCTCCAGAACAAAGACAATCTGTTCGTTAAAACACCTCTGGAAAAGCGTGTTTTCAAGCGTTCCATTCGAGAAGGAGTACTGACTTCGGACGGCCCTGAGTGGCGGTGGCAGCGGCGGGTCATGGCCCCATTGTTTCGCCACTCCGAACTAGGTGGATATGTGCCAGCTATGGCCGAGGCAGCAGCAGAACTTACCTCTCGATGGCGCCGTGACGGGGCACGGAAACGTGCAATTGATCAAGACATGGCGGATGTTACGTTTTCTGTAATCGCCCGAACAATGCTTGCAGGCGGCGAACCGGATGAAAGCGAGACGATAAAGCAATGCGGTGAACGCTATCTCTCTCGGATACCTTGGGAAATGCTCTGGGAACTTCTGGGTTTGCCGGAGTGGTTGCCGCATCCCGCCGTACTCGCGCTTAACCGCGCATCAACGCAAATGCGATCTGCCGTACGGGCTATCATCAATCGCCACCGAAGATCCGGCGTTTCCGATGCGCAAGACCTGCTCGGCCAGCTATTGAATGCTCGCGATCCAGAAACGGATCGTCCCATGCCGGATGACCTCCTTATCGACAATCTCCTCACCCTTTTGATGGCCGGTCATGAGACGACAGCAAAGGCGCTGACTTGGTCACTCTATCTGCTTGCGCGCGCTCCTCATTGGCAGAACCAAATCCGCGATGAGGTGATGCAGGTAGTAGGCAACAGTTCGATCTCATATGAGCAGATCTCTCAGCTGCCAATCACCGAACGCGTCCTGAAAGAGGCTATGCGTCTTTATCCACCCGCTCCGGTTATGGCACGTACACCCGTTCGTGAGTTTGATTTAGAAGGTTACAATATACCAGCTGGATCGCAGGTCGTAATCCCGCTGTTTTGCGTCCATCGCCATCGCAAGTTATGGGATGATCCAGACCTGTTTGATCCAGATCGGTTCTTGCCTGAACGCGCCGCAGACATCCCACGCGCCCAATACATGCCCTTCGGCGTTGGGCCGCGAACCTGCATTGGGATGTCGTTTGCTATAATGGAAGCAATTGTCCTACTCGCAACGTTTGTTCGCGACGCTGAATTCGATTGGGATCGGGTACATATGCCTGAACCGATCAGTCGCGTAACACTCCGTCCCAAGGGTGGGATGCCGCTTCAGGTTTTACCGCTATAGGAATGCAACCTGAGCACCGGTACGGCGGCCACCACTTTCTACACCGAGTTGAATTCAACGAGGCTTGCCTACCCACAAAAACGCACGGTTAGTCAGCCTTATTCATTAGCTTTGACAAGCGGATGTTTGACTATCGCCTATTGCAACGCTTGTTACATTGGCGCAGCTGCGCATCACATTGCGGGCTGCCCTTTTTGCGGATTCGGCACTGGGCGTGCTGGGCATAACAGGCCTGGGCGCAGGCGCTGGCCTCGGCTTTCTTGGACGTAATGCCCTGCATTGACATCGCAATTGCGCCGACGGCGAAAACAGCCAATCCCAAGCCAAGCCAAGTTCGTTTGGTCACAACAACCTCCGCAACCGTGGTATTGCCACGGCACCCTCTACTTTATCCCGTTCCAACTAGAGATATAGTAGTTTTGATGAATATCAGCTGAACCAACTTATCCTACAGTCCAGAAGTATAGAACTGGCCGCTATCAAAAGGCGTAATCTTCGAAAACACGGCTAATATCACCCTGCCATGAGAGCTTATACCTGTTCAGCATCTCATCAGCCGGTGTACGGCCAGAAGCCGCTACCTCTTCCGCAAACTCTAGGAAACCAGTCTCATCATCGCCTTTACTGTTGAGACGACGACGATTGGCCAGCCCAACCGCTGCAATCTTGACCGTCTCGCGGGCGATCTCCTGCGCTGTTCCATTGCGGAACTTTGCCTGAAGACCTTCGCTTGGAACGGAATTACGCAATTGCAGGCGCTCTTCTGCGCTCCAGTCTTTGACGAGATCCCAGGCTGCATCCAGCGCGGTTTGATCATAGAGAAGCCCGACCCAAAACGCTGGTAGAGCACAAATGCGCCGCCATGGCCCACCGTCACCGCCACGCATCTCAAGAAAGCGCTTCAGACGTACTTCCGGGAATAGCGTCGTCAGATGATCAACCCAATCATCATGTGTTGGTTTTTCGCCCGGAAGCTGTTCAAGCTCTCCTTTGAGGAATTTGCGGAAGGAAGCCCCGGCAACATCAATGTATTCGCCATCGCGGTAGACAAAGTACATTGGTACATCCAACGCATAATCCGTGTAGCGCTCGTAGCCCATTCCATCTTCGAAGGCAAAAGGCAGTAGTCCTGTCCGGTTGGGATCGGTATCTCTCCAGACCTCACTGCGTAACGACTTGAATCCGTTGGTTTCTCCCTCAGTGAACGGCGACGAAGCAAAGAGTGCGGTTGCAATCGCCTGAAGAGCGAGCGAAACACGCAGCTTCTTCACCATGTCGGCTTCATCCGAATAGTCCAGATTCACCTGAATGGTCGAGGTGCGGTACATCATGTCGTGGCCGCGCTTGCCAACTTCGGGCATGTACCGCGTCATCACTGCATACCGCTTCTTCGGCATTGTCGGCATTTCATCGAGCCGCCAGGTTGGTGCAAAGCCAAGACCAAGAAAACCGATGCCCAAACGCTCGCCGATGGTCAAACACTCACGCAGGTGTTCTCCGGCTTCTGCACAGGTCGCGTGCAGTGTCGCCAATGGCGCGCCAGACAATTCAAATTGTCCGCCAGGTTCCAGCGATATCGTTTCGGTGCTCAAGCCGTTTGATCGCTTGAGGGCTATGGTCGTCTCGCCCTCTTTGATTGGCTCCCATCCGAACTCATCAATCAGCGCGTCCATCAGAGCGCGAATACCAGCATCTCCTTCGTACGCAACTGGGGATCTGTCGGCTGTGCGGAAGACAAATTTCTCGTGCTCAGTACCGATACGCCAATCGGGTTCGGGCTTCTCTCCGGCAGCAATCCAACCGACGAGATCATCGTAGGATTCGACGGGTGGGCTATCTGCACCTGGTTCTTTGGTGGACAAGGCGATCTACTTTCTGAATCTCAGCATGTTTGAGGAAATGATTGAACAGCGCAGGCTGGACATACAATCAATTTATCTCATTTGGGCCCGCGTGCCGCACGTTTTGGGCAAGCACTACTGCCAGTCTCCGATTACTGCGTTGACTAGTGCCAATGCTGCGACAGCGGCTGTATCAGCCCGCATAATGCGTGGGCCTAAGGAAATGCGCCGCGTAAACGGCTGCCTCAGCAGTAAATCCCTTTCGTCCGAGCTAAAACCACCCTCCGGCCCGATGATTATGGCGCATGGCTCATCGCGCAAGCTTTGCAATGCCTCGATGGGCGATGCGATATCCGCTGCTTCATCTGCGAAAATCAATAATCGATTTGAATCCCAGGTCTCGATTATCCGTGTGAGTTTCACGGGTTGCACCCCAATTGGTACGCGCAAGATCCCGCACTGCTCTGCCGCCTCAATGATATTGGCCTGCATGCGCTCCACGTTGACCCGGTTAGGAACGGTATGGGCGGTATAGACGGGCTGGATTCGGGCTACACCCATCTCAGTAGCCTTTTGCACCATGTAGTCGAGACGCGCACGTTTTAGCGGAGCAAAATAATATTCTATGTTCGGACCGCTAGACTGCTCTCGAACCTGCTCTATGGCCGTTAAGGCGGACGCCTTCTTCTTTACTTGCGTTATCTTGGCCAGCCATTCACCTTCACGACCATTAAAGACCAGGATCTCGTCACCCAATCCCATGCGCAGCGTATTGATGAGGTAATTTGACTGATCAACAGCACATTGTATGTCAGCGCCTGGATGGAGCGGAACATCGCAGTAGAGACGTTGTGCCCGAAAGTCATGTACGGCCATGGACGCCCCTGCTAGTTGTATGGAATCGCACACTATGCAGCAAATTCCTCGACCGAGATATTTCTGGGATGTAGTGCATCAGTTGACTCGTGGGCAAATCATCCAGCTAGAACCTTTTAGCAATGAGCGAAGCAAACCAGCAATCCTCTATCATCCGTGATGCCGATCAGCAGAACTGGGTCGACCGCTCCGCGCCGGATTTTGCCAAGCCATATTTCAAGCTCGCACGGTTTGATCGGCCAATCGGCGCCTGGCTCTTACTCTTCCCGTGCTGGTGGGGACTGGCACTCGGTCACCTTGGTGCAGGTCAGGCCTGGCCAAACCTCTATTTTGCTTTACTTTTTTTTCTTGGTGCCACGGTGATGCGTGGCGCCGGTTGTACATGGAATGATATTGTCGATCGTAACTACGACGGCAAGGTTAACCGATCATCGCTCCGCCCCATTCCGTCTGGCCAGGTATCAGTATGGCAAGCGCTGCTCTTTGGCGTACTGCTCTGTCTTATCGGCCTCGCCGTTTTGGTTCAGTTCAATCAGTTTACAATCTGGCTCGGTATATCCTCACTGGGTCTTGTCGCCATATACCCTTTCTTTAAACGGTTCACCTACTGGCCACAGGTCATTCTCGGATTGACATTCAAGTGGGGTGCTCTGGTTGGCTGGAGCGCTATACATGGCTCATTAGCCCTAGCGCCGCTGCTACTTTACGCCGGTTGTGTGCTTTGGACGGTTGGCTACGACACCATCTATGCTCACCAGGATAAGGAAGATGATGCGGTTCTTGGTCTGAAATCGACAGCCCTGCGATTCGGTGAGGAAACGCCGCGTTGGTTGCTGCTGTTCTACGGTGGGGCGATAATCCTTTGGGGAATGGCCAGTTATCTAGCAGGTGCCGGTTGGGCCTTTGCGGCAGCGCTTGGCCTAGTTGCGCTCCATTGCCTCTGGCAAATCTACACTCTGGATACTAATGATCCCGACAACTGTCTGGCGCGCTTCAAGTCAAACCGTGTTATCGGATGGCTTGGCCTGGTCGGCCTCTTAATCGACATGGCCATTCACGGACAATAGTTGCCAGCGAAACGACAAGTCACAACCTACGCCGTCGACCTACTGCACAGGACACTGACATGACCGGATCTGAACCCGAAAAACAGCTGCTACATCTCGTATTTGGTGGCGAACTCGACGATGTAAGCAGCGTTACCTTCAAGGATCTGGACAGTCTGGACATAGTCGGTATTTATCCGAATTACGTCACCGCCTTCGATGCCTGGAAAGAAGCTGCACAACGCACGGTCAAAAATGCTCAAATGAGGTACTTTGTTGTCCACCTGCATCGCCTGCTGGAGCCGGAAGACAAAGCTTGAANGCATTGGGATCAGTTGTTTGACGCAGCTGGTCTTGACNCTTCGTTGAGTTGTCGCAGGACTNAACTGATGCGACTGTGCTCACCGCTATCGATCCTGCCCNACGTTCACCGGAGATGCTGTGCAAGACCATCCAGCACAACCTTCTGAGAATTTGACTCAAGAACAGCCCAAGGCCCCGAAAGACGGCTTTCGGTCTGACCTTCTTATTCGATNTCTCCAAGAGTTCGTGCGTCCGCTCTGGTGGCAGATTGCTTGGGCCCTCGTTTTGACAGCTGGACTAGCGGCGGTTACCGGCGGTTATCCGATCATCATCAAATACTCATTTGATACGATCCTGAATTCCAAGGACCAGAGTGTTCTGTATTCGGTTTTGATTGCCGTTGTCGGAATTACGGCAATGCGNAGCACGCTGATGTACCTGCAAAACGTTGCAAGCAATCGAATAGCGTTTCGCATCGGCACGAACATGCAAAAGTGNGCCTTTGCGCAGCTGATGGCNGCTGATTTTGCGAGGCAAACTCAGGAAGCGCCAGGGCAACGCGTTTCACGACTGACAAACGACGTTGCTGCAGTGCAAATGGCAACCCAAGCTGGCCTGAATACGGCGGTGCGGGACACGCTTTCAATCTTCGTGCTGATCGGGACAATGATCTATCTCGACCCGATCATGTCATTGATTGTGCTGGGGGTTTATCCGATTGCCGGCTGGCCTATTGCGGTCATCTCGCAGCGCCTACGTCNTGTCGCGAAGCGAACCCAAGTGGAATTGGGTGATATGACTGCGCTTCTCACGGAAAAACTCTCCGCATCTCGCCTGATCAAAACGTTTCGATTGGAGGATTATGCGATTGGTCGCCTGAACAGTAGCTTCGAGGAAGTCTACTNGCTGCGCTTCAAGGCGCTNAAGGCGCGGGCCAGGTTAGACCCAATTTTGGAGGCTCTTGGCGGCATCGCTGTAGCCGGGGTCATAGCACTGGCCTATTGGCGCATCTCAGCTGGGGAGTCGACCGTTGGCGATTTTATGGGATTTGTCAGCGCGCTCCTGTTAGCGGCCCAACCGATCCGGGCTGTTGGCAATCTGACGGCGCGCGTAAACGAAGGCCTTGCAGCTGCTGANCGGATCTACGAGNTGATTGATGACCGCCCGNAAATCGTCGATCANGAGNANGCNAAACCNCTGTATATCTCGNCAGGCGAGATAACATTCGAGAACGTCACATTCAGGTACTCNGAGTACCAGAGNGAAGTTGAGACTATTCCGGCAGTCCAGCAGNTATCTCTGCAGGCGAAGGGCGGCACGACGGTTGCGCTTGTGGGGCGATCTGGCGCCGGCAAATCGACTCTCATCAATCTTATTCCTCGCCTTTTCGACGTTTCGGAAGGTCGNATTTTGATCGACGGCCAGGATATTCGCGATGTNACAATNGCGAGTCTGCGAGATAGTATTTCCATTGTTAGCCAAGATGTTACGCTGTTCGATGATACGATAGCNGCTAACATCGCNATTGGTCGTCCAACAGCAAGCGATGTAGAAGTCGTCCACGCAGCAACCGCAGCAGCAGCTCATGAATTTATTGAAGCTCAGAGTGACGGTTACGATACGAGGATTGGCGATAGCGGATCGCGGTTATCAGGCGGCCAGAGGCAACGACTGGCGTTAGCCCGCGCTATTCTCAAAGACGCGCCCATTCTGCTACTCGATGAAGCAACGAGCGCTTTGGATACGCATTCCGAGCGCTTGGTGCAGAAAGCTCTCGCACAGTTTGCCAAAGACCGGACGACCTTTCTCATCGCGCATCGTCTCTCAACTGTTCAAAATGCCGATATGATCTGCGTCATGGAACAAGGGCATATCATCGAGAGTGGGCAGCACAACGATTTGCTAGCCCGCAATGGTGCCTATGCTGAGCTCTGCCGGTCGCAACTCTTGATGGCTGAAACCCAGGATTGATATTTCACTCAGAGAATCGAAGCACAATCTACCAATCAATAAAGCAGCCTACTCGCGACGTAGAATTGTATTAACAATCCTATTTGCCCAACCCTCGGCTCGAAAGCTGTCGCGCACTTCGTCGTCGTTATAGACGGTCTCTACCCAATCAAAGAAATCAATCGGGTTTTCGTTGTTGTAGGCGATGTAGCGCTCAAAGAAATAGTCGAGAACTCCCGTATCTGCCTGTCGGATGTGCCCGTATTTCAGGGATAACTGCTTTACCGCCTCCTCAATGGGCACCCCTNCGTGCACATGGAGAAACAGCACACTCATCAATCCTGCGCGATCCGCTCCGGACTTACAATGCATAAGGATCGGGTATTCAATCCGCCGAAACAAATCCCGCGCTCCCCTGAGTTCCTCAACGCTCGGCGCTGCTCGCGATCGGACCTGATAGTTTTCCAGNTTCAGGCCATGATGCTCNCAGACNCCCTGTTCNAGCCAGTAGCTACCGCAGAGACGCTCCCCTCTGAGGTTGACGACGGTGCGGATCCCCTCCCGTTTCGCCAGTCGTGCGATCTGGTGCGGNGCCGGTTGGGCCGAACGCCAGGCGTTGGTGCCTGCTATGCGATGCAGGTTCAGATAGAACATCCGAAGCACGCCATGATCGATGAAGAGCATGTCGCCGTAAGCNAAGATTGGCCCCATCGTCCGCTTCAGCCAGTCAGGCGAANAGGCGGTCATGGCCAATCTTGCGCGTAAGCCGACGTGCTTGAACGCGGATCGTACTGATTTTCCGAATTTGGCCATTCAACTCGATGATCGGTTTCTTTANGGTTATNTAGAGTGAGTCATGCGACTCATCCAGNCCCGGAGTTTTCTACTTTACCTCAGATTGCATGCGGTCCATATCCGCTCTACAGAATGTGTTCAAGGTTCAACTCGCCTTTGGGCCTGAATGACCCTCCGAGTAGATGCNACAGCTCGAAACAAGCCTGGGTAGAATTGCAACGGTGCCGAAGGCAAATCACAAGATGAAGAGACGATTAGGTCGCTTTGGCGGATCCTACATTCGTTTTGTCCATCGAACGTCTACAGTCGTCAGCAATTCGAAGNAGCTGGAGGCTCTCGCAGCAGCTCATCATCCTTGTATCTTTGCCTTCTGGCATGGCCAATTCCTTCTAATTCCTGCATTTTCTCCCCCTGAAGTGCCAGTTGCTATCATGGTGGCNCGCCACGGCGATGCTGAGCTGGTCGGAGAAGCCCTCAAAACCTTTGATATGGAGCTTATTCGCGGCTCTGGAGCTGCCGGACGCAAGAAAGACCGGGGAGGTGCGACNGCACTACGTGCNGCACTGAGAGGNCTCGAAGAAGGCAAATGCATATCAATGACTGCAGATGTGCCTCCGGGGCCCGCTCGTCGCGTTGGCCCAGGTATTATCCGGTTGGCACAANTGTCAGGTCGACCGATCCTTCCTGTCGCAACAGCTTCTTCTCGCTTCAAGGCTCTAAATACTTGGAGCAAAATGACAATCAACCTGCCATTTTCGCGAATAGGGATGCAANTAGGAAAGCCACTCTTTGTCGCTCANGATGCGAATGATANTGAAATGGAAGAAGCGCGGTTGGAGCTGGAACGTCGCCTGAATGAGACGACTTCCCAGGTCTACAATCTCGTAGGTGGCGACGAGTTGAAGGCAGCTCCCGCAAGTGCCTTGGCGGTTGAGTCGCCGGTTCCGAATGCCAATTTTGGGTTGAAGCTTTATCGCGTACTGACAGGAATTTCTGCCCCTGCGGCACCGCTCATTCTGCGACACCGACAGCGTCGCGGCAAGGAAGATCAACATCGGCTATCTGAACGCTTCGGGGTATCCAACATCGCCAGACCTGAAGGCCATCTTGCCTGGTTCCATGCCGCCAGTGTTGGCGAGACAAATGCGATCCTGCCATTATTCAATGCACTCCGGCTTCGATCACCGAATGCTCGCTTTCTGCTAACCACTGGGACAGTGACCTCGGCCAAGCTTGCGGCGGAACGGCTTGACGAACGGGACATTCACCAGTTCGCCCCGCTCGATGTTCCTCAGTATATGCGCCGCTTTCTTGAGTATTGGCGACCGGACTTAGCTGTTCTCACCGAGTCTGAGATTTGGCCNAACCTGATCATTGATGCTTATAATCGGGATATTCCGNTGGCGATCGTCAATGGCCGTATGTCGGATCGTTCNTACAGACGATGGCGCAAGAACAAGNGCATGGCCTTTCCGTTGTTNAGCAGACTTCGACTGGTTCTGGCGCAGAATGCAATGCTGGCTCGTCGCTTCAGGGAACTCGGGGCACGTGATGTTCGCAATGTCGGCAATCTGAAAGTTGATGCTCCAAAGCTTCCTGTCGACGNTTACAATCAACAAGTACTTCGAAGCGCCATTGGCACTCGTCCGGTCTGGATGGCGGCAAGCACTCATCCGGGCGAAGACGAAGTTGTCATCGAGGCGCATAAGCAGATCGCTGAACACATTCCTGACCTGCTCACCATCATTGCCCCACGCCACCCCGAACGTGGTCCGAATGTGTCCGCTGTTGCACGNCAACAAGGATTGACTGCTAGTCTANGGAGCNATGGCGCTNTACCCGAAAATGTCGAGGTTTATATTGCCGACACGATCGGCGAACTTGGCACGCTTTACTCGATTGTCCCGACTGCCTTCATTGGAGGCTCGATAACGNCCAAGGGCGGTCAGAACCCTATTGAAGCTATTCGGTTCGGCACAAACGTCATTACCGGACCTGATCAAAGCAATTTTTTGGATGCNTACTCAGCTCTGTTGAATAACAAGGGGGCTTTGCAAGTCTCCTCTGCAGATGAGCTGGCGCTGGCTGTTCATGACTTGATGACAGANCCAGAGCTTAAACAACGCCTCTCNAAGGGGGCACTCGCTGCGCTAGTTGCACTCTCTGGTGCCTTGGATCAGACCGTTGAGGCTTTGCTTCCGTTCATTCCTCTGAGCGACCAGGACGTTGCCCGTGCCTCTTGAGGAACCNAGTTGGTGGTATCGCAATCCGGACGCCACTGTTGGGAAGCTGCTGGCGCCGTTNGCTNTTGTCTATAATGCNATTGCAGCACGNCGANTGCAGCGNCGCNCCNATGTNCGGCTACCCNTTCCGGTNATCTGCGTCGGNAATTTTACNGCNGGTGGTACGGGNAAGACNCCGTTCGCGATCTGGTTGGCTGGCTATCTCCGGCAGCTTGGTCTTCGCCCTGCTTTCTTGTCACGCGGATATGGCGGCCGGACTACTGGGCCGCATCAAGTTCAGTTGCAAAGTGATACGGCGAGAGANGTTGGCGACGAACCCNTGTTGCTGGCGGCTCATGCNCCAACCGTGGTCTCAAAAGATAGAGGTCGTGGTGGTGAATTCATCGTCAGCGAGGATNTNGGCAATGTCATCATAATGGATGATGGATTACAGAACCCAAGCCTTCGAAAGGACCTAATCATTGCAGTCGTCAGNGCGACGCGCGGCATTGGCAATGGACAAGTCATTCCAGCGGGCCCACTGCGCGCTTCTCTTGCCCAACAACTCGCANTGACGGATATCATTCTGCTCAATCTTGAGGGTCGAGAGNATAAGCGNACAATTGNGCGCNATGATCCANTNCTGAAGTGGCTACCNAACTCTTTTGAAGGCATTGTCGCTTCGGCCAGCGTTATTCCAAGCGGCGAAACCAAATGGCTTACGGCCCAACCTCTTCTGGCCTACGCCGGCATAGGCAATCCAGATCGCTTCTATGACCTCGTTAGACAACATGGTGGTACTATTCGCGAGGCTCAGATCTTTCGTGATCATCAACAGCTGACAGATGCGGACGCCACTCAGTTGTTGGATGATGCTCGTCGCCTGGATTGCCAGCTTGTGACCACTGTCAAAGATCTGGTGCGCTTAGATTCAAAATCCGCGATCCAGGCAGAGTTGCGCCGGCATAGCCGTACACTTGATATTGAACTGGAACTCAACGTGAGCGCCGATAGCGATTTCCATAGAAGACTCAAGGCCGCGGTCAGACTGACTTGAAGGTGGAACCAAAGAGCATTTGTCATTGCTTACTTCTGCTCTTGCAACTCCTTGTAGCGACGCGCCGAAACCTCTGCATTCAGATAAGGCTCCTGAAGATCGACGCTCCAGTACTTCAGATCTGATATTGCAATGGGCTTTGCCGTAACGGCGCAGCGGACGAAATCGCCTGGTGCCATGACCTGGAAATCACTATCCAAGTATTTGACGCGCGCTTCTGTTTTGAGACCCAATAAAGTGTCAGCTGTACTCATTCCGTATGCTCCGTCCGCGGGATGCTGCAAGCAAAATACAGCCAGTGGCTTACGATATTGGGCGCTCTAGGTCAAAATAGCGAACCCTGGCCGCCACCGCTCTTGCCCCGCTCTGCTACCAAGCTTCGCACGCTGCCAGGCTTCGGACGCTGGCGCGTTGAGCTACTCGCGTCACTTGCCGCCTTATCAGGGGCTGGCTTCTTCACCTGAAACTTGCCATCTTTGACTTCAACATGAAGTGACATGCCAGGCTGTACTTGTTCGACAGACCGAATAGTTTCGCCATTGGTGCCACGCACGACCGCGAAACCGCGTTCTAGGACTCGGTGGTAGCTCAGCGATTGCAACAGGCTGCCATTGGCGTCCAATTGTTTTCGCAGCTGGCTTATGACGCGAGCCTGAGCACTCTGGGCCTGTCTTGTCAGGCTGACAAAACGCTCTCTTCCATACTTCACGCGATAGCGGATAGGTTCCGGATTTAGCCGACCTCCAACGCGCTCGAAATCAGTGCGGTGACGTCCAATAATTGCATGCAGAGAGGCCGATTGGCGGCGCTGCATCAGTTCCAAACGCGCCCGTGCGGCCTGCGCAGTCGCGAGCAAAGTGTTCGGCCTCAAGCGCGCGGATACGGCTGCGAACCTACTACCCAGTTCTCTGGTATTGGCGAGAAGTCCGTACGATAGTCGACGTTCAGTAGCATCAAAGCGTTGTCGAGGCAGAGCGACAAGATCACTTGGACGCGGAAGGCCACGTGCAGCAGCACGTAATTTAGTGCGCGCGTCCTCGACACTGCGTCGGCTCGCTGTCTTCAGACGGTGGGTGAGTTCGTCAATCTGATTCGCGAGTTCTGAGAATACAGGAACGGCCCATTCGGCAGCCTTTGTTGGTGTCGGTGCCCGGGCATCAGCAACAAGGTCGATGAGCGTCCAATCAGTCTCGTGGCCGACTGCGGAAATCAATGGGATCTCACTCTCGGCAGCTGCCCGAACCACGACTTCTTCATTAAACGACCATAAGTCTTCGAGGCTACCGCCACCGCGCGCGACAATCAGCAGATCTGGACGTGGCACACGACCACCATCTTGCAAGGCATTAAAGCCGCGAATACCTGCTGCAACCTCCTCGGCGCTGCCGTCTCCCTGTACGCGTGCAGGCCAAACGATCACATGCGCAGGGCAACGTTCCATGAATCCATGCATCATGTCGCGAATGACGGCCCCAGTCGGGGAGGTCACAATTCCAACAACACGCGGCAGGAAGGGAATCTTTCGTTTGCGTGCTTCGTCGAATAGCCCTTCGGCAGCGAATTTCTTTTTGCGCTCCTCCAGAAGCGCCATCAGGGCGCCAACGCCAGCTGGCTCGAGAGCCTCAATAACAATCTGATACTTTGATGAGTTCGGATAGGTTGTCACGCGCCCCTGCGCGATGACCTCCATACCTTCTTCAGGCTTGATCTTGAGCTTGCTAAACACGCCACGCCAAATGACCGCTTCAATCTTAGATCTGTCGTCTTTGAGAGCGAAATAACAGTGACCAGATGAGTGGGGTCCGCGATAGCCCGATATCTCACCGCGCAACCGCACATGGCCGAAACCATCCTCGACCGTCTTCTTGATGGCGCCGGACAATTCAGAGACGGTAAATTCCGCAGCATTTGTCGTGCGTTTGACCTTGAACGCCGGCTGATTCACGAATCGGTTCCCTGCTGGTTGCCAACGTATGCTTATACACCGAAACAGCCTCCTCCCCAAAATCTGTGGCTGATTGTGGACAGAAACATTTTGCGTTGCCAGCGTGCCGCTTTGCTGCGATCTAGGGGCCACTGCCGACTGCAGGTAAGAAAAGGCAAATCCAGGATGCCATTGACATGAATGTGCTGATCCTTGGTGGGGGCGGCCGCGAACACACGTTGGCCTGGGCCCTGTCCGCAAGCCCGTTGCTAGACAAGTTATTTTGCGCGCCAGGAAATGCTGGCATCGCAGACGTCGCCACATGCGTGGATCTCAACCACAGCGATCATCAGGCCGTCATTGATTTCTGCGCGAGAGAGAATATCGCTCTGGTCGTTGTCGGACCTGAAGCTCCTTTGGTCGATGGCATCGTTGATACACTGACTGCCGCTGGCCTCAAGGCTTTCGGGCCCAGCAAAGCAGCGGCCCAACTCGAAGCCTCAAAAGGCTTCACCAAGGACTTTTGCCAGGAGTTCAATATCCCCACCGCACGGTACAGTCGTTTTGACAACGCCGAAGCGGCTCGTGCCTATGCGCGGGAGCAGGATCTGCCAATCGTCATAAAGGCGGACGGTCTGGCGGCAGGCAAAGGCGTCATCATTGCCAACCACGAAGACGATGCTTTGCAGGCCATCGACATGTGCTTCGGCGGTTCATTTGGTGCGGCTGGCAGTGAAGTCGTGATTGAAGAATTCCTGATGGGCGAGGAGGCTAGTTTCTTCGCTTTTGTCGATGGCAGGACCGCGGTCCCACTCGCAACGGCTCAGGATCACAAGCGGGTTGGAGATGGTGATACAGGCTCCAATACCGGCGGCATGGGTGCCTACTCGCCAGCGCCCATATTGACGCAAGACGTCTGCGACCGTGTCATGTCGGAGATCATTGAACCGACAGTCCAGGGCATGGTTGCCCGTGGCACGCCGTTTAAAGGCGTATTGTATGCAGGCCTGATGATTGATGCTGGTCAGCCCAAACTGATTGAATACAATGTTCGGTTTGGTGACCCTGAATGTCAGGTCCTAATGATGCGCTTGAAGTCTGACCTCTTGCCAGCTCTGATTGCGACGTGCGATGGGGTGCTTGCCAATTTTGATCTGCGCTGGAGTGACGATGCCGCGCTGACCGTTGTGATGGCCGCCAAGGGCTATCCTGCTACCCCCGAGACCGGGACAGAGATCAAAGGCCTTGACTCTGTTGATGATGATGCTGTGGAGGTTTTTCACGCCGGCACCAGAATGCAGGATGAGCGACTTGTCGCTGCCGGCGGACGTGTTTTGAATGTGACGGCAGTCGGATCCACAGTTTCCGAAGCCCAAACAAGGGCCTATTCTGCCATTGATAATATCGACTGGCCCGGAGGCTTTTGTCGCCGTGATATTGGTTGGCGCGCTGTCCAACGTGAACGTTAAGCTCGTTAAACGCAAGTAGAGCCCGGGTTGTCGAAGTGAGTGAATGGAACACGATGATGACTGACTCGGCTGATCTTTATCCCGGATTTACAACGCACGTTGTTAGTGTTGATGGATTGAGTTTTTTCGCCCGCGTCGGCGGCACTGGTCCGGCGTTACTATGCCTCCATGGTTATCCGCAAAGCCATGTCTGCTGGCACCGGCTGGCACCGCTGCTTGCCAATGACTTCACGATTGTCGCCATTGATATGCGCGGCTATGGCCAAAGTTCCGCACCTGCCAGTGATGGCAGCCATACCCAATACTCGAAGCGCACCATGGCGCGAGATGCAGTTGGTGTGATGCGGCAGCTCGGGTATGAACGCTTTCATGTCATGGGACATGACCGTGGTGCTCGGGTAGCCTATCGCATGGCGCTTGATTGACCTGCGGTCGTCGAGCGCCTGGTGCTGCTCGATATCGCACCCACGATCGAACAGTGGGATGCAATAGACGCTAACAAATCCCTTTCAGGTTATCATTGGATGTTCCTTGCACAAGGCTACCCGCTACCTGAGACATTGATCGAGAGCCACGGCCAATTCTATGCTGATTGGACCCTCAAGGGTTGGACGAAGGACAAGTCGCTGACCGTATTTGATGAGCGAGCCCTTCAGCACTATCGGGCTCTTTATTCAGACAGACAACGTATTCATGCGATGTGCGAAGATTACCGCGCGGGTGCCACCTTCGACAAAAAAGTTGATGAACAGGACCGCGCTGAGGGACGAAAAATCTCAGCACCAAGTCTCATCCTATGGGGTACGGACTATCTCGGCCTGGGGAAACTAAACCCACTCGATGTCTGGAAAGGTTGGTGTTATTCGGTCGAAGGTCAGGCCATTGATTCCGGGCACTTTCTAGCGGAAGAGAATCTATCTGACACGGCTGCTGCCGTCAGTGCCTTTCTCAAGGCTGACTGATCGGGCTCTAAACTTATCGAGTAAAACAAGATTCACGTGCCGGCCAACAAAGTGAGCAAGTCGAACGGTGGTGCCATCCGGAACGATCTTGCTCTAGGCAATCTTTTTGCTAGACAGAACACGAGACAATTGCGCTTTAAGCCGATCTTTAAGCGGCTCAGATGCGGCTAAAATCTCTCTAGCCTTATGAAACTGGAAAGCGCCGAACTGATCAAGTTCTGCTTCGACGTAAACGTCTGGCGGGGAGCGTACGAGCCGATCTTGGATAAGCGTCTTCTGCACGATCTGGGCGGAGAGTGTCAGAACCGCATACATCGAAGAACTCAGGGGCTCGTCAGACGCTCGGGCACCACCACTGACGTCAACTGCAACCACGAGATCAACTTCGTTCTGAAGGATATCGTACGGCAGCGGATTAACGATGCTACCATCCGCGAACAATTGCCCGTCAATTTCGACTGGTGAGAACAGCACCGGGATTGCCATGCTGGCCGCGATCGCATGGCGCAGATCACCAGCCTGGATGACAGAGGCATCTCGCTCAGACAGATTGGTCGCAATAATTCGCAATGGCGTTTCCAACTCATCAAACGAATTTGCCATCTGCTTCGGCAGAAGAATGTCCAGCAGTGCGAGGGGATCGATCAGCGCCGAGCGCAACGGAAAAACGCTGAGAAGTCTCTGCAATGGTGGCGTACGAGCCGAGTAAAGCTGGCGAATAAGATCGAACCGGGACGACAAGCTTTCGACTGTGAGTGAGTGGATGTATGATGCTGTCAGGCCCGATGCAAATGCAGCTCCAAAGAGCGCTCCGATCGACGAACCCGATATTGCACTAGGCTTGATGCCCAATTCATCGAAAGCTCTAAGGGCATGTATATGGGCTAAACCGCGTGCCGCGCCGCCACCCAGCGCCAGGCCGATGCGTGGCAAGGGTTCGTTGAGTTCGAAGCATAAACCGGTCGGTAGTTTATCCGTCACTGCATATTCCTAGATGCTGCGAGGGACCGCACAGACCTCGCGTGCTAGCCAGCCCCTCTGATCAGGCCACATCGATCATGTGGAACCTGCTTGGGCAAATGCAAGCCGCCGCTGCAGTAGTAGATCTTTCGTCCTTCCGGATCCGGAGTGATCCGAACCTGGTGTTGTTTGACGATCTTTTCTTTGCCATCCACCCAAAAAANATGGTCNTCACCGCGAACTTCNTGACGGTCTGNTGGTACACAATAACAGCATTTGCCGCCAAAGAAGTGACCACCCTTGCNCGTCCAATGCTCTATTGGCGAGCCCGCGATCGCTGCCGGTGTCGACAAAGCCCAAAATGCAATAGTAAATGCTAACCAAGTCGGAAATCGCATGAACTACTCCTGCCGGTTGAGACCTGGTCAANTCTCTAGTCCGCACGCCTCGTNCNCCGACTACCACCGCGGCGTCAGACAATTTCCCCCGTCTAGCTTGGAGAGTGTGCCGTTTGGTTTTTCGCACGTCAATTGCATCCTGCACGGCGCTCCACATATAGCGGCTCACAGGTACGTGACGATACAAACTTAATTAGAGTCTTTTGGATGCTGCTCAACGCATGTGCATCCACTCATTAGTTTCGCTTGAAGTANTCGTTGAGGGTCTGAGCGAGAAAGTCTTGATAGGATTTCGAGTAGCTTGTGATGGTCTGATTGATCAACTGCTTTGCAGACTTCGGATCACGAAACGGATCGATGATCGTCATATACTTGCTTTCGTTGAATTTCTGAAACGAGGGCGTTTTGTAAGCCGATGCAAACAAATTCTGTAAGTATGTCAGACGTTGGGTTGGCGTTCCCTTCTTCACNAAGAAGCCACGGAAGCGCAGGAGCGGCTCGAACTTCGCACCNACTTCTTTGTGNGTTGGGACATTTGNGAAAGCCGNTGGTCGCTCATTGAAGAATGTGAGCACAGGCTTTAGACGTCCCGAGTCGAGGTAGGAGCGCACGTCACCCGGCTGCTCGAATAAAGCATCAGCTCGACCAAGAANCACGGCCTCGTAACGATCCTTGATATTATCGAAGCTGACCTGTCGCGTCTCAAAACCTAACTCAGCCTCTAGCTTACGCATCGTGATGTTCTCCATCGAACCATCATACGACACGTTCGCGACAACAACCTTCTTCGGGTTTGCCTTTGCGTAGGCAAGAAACGATTTCCAATCGCTGAATCGCGTATCATCCGATTTGATGGAGAGCTGGCTGAACGCCAACTGCACAATGGCTAGCGGCTCCCAATCCCTCGCAGGATGAACATTAGTTGCACCAATCGCATAAGCAGCTGCAATGNCGTCGATATNCTCTATGACGTTATAGCCATTGGCTGGCAATGCCATAAAACCTGGAATNGCTCCGAGGCCAGCGCCCTTCTTAACATTGGTAATGTCGAACCGTGTTTGCGAAATCTGCTCGACGCTTTTCGCCATCGCTCGGCTCAATTGGTCTGAGCCGCCGCCTTTACCGTANGGTACGNTCATCTTCGTTCGCTGTGACTGAGCCATTGCCTGCCAGGAACCAACGGCCATAGATGCACCCACGAGAAGNCCGGCAGTCNTCCGCAAAATTGAAGCTGAAGAGAGTGACGGCATAACGCATATTCCCTGATGGGCTGCCTNATAGCCCTGGTCTTTGGCAAACTCCGATCTCGGAGCTAAGGACTTCGTAGTTTTAGTTTGCAGCTGTTCTTTGACGCCAATCTAAGAAGCGCTTGTAGAGTTCTGCTTTGGAGAGCGCCATCACGTTCTCCTTACCAACGCGGGCCACTTCTTCGGCAATAAACTGTCGAAAAAGTAGACGCNGGCTTGGCTTTGCTTTTTGGGNTGCGGGTTTGGCGGGCTGGGCCGCAGCTGAACGGCGTGTCCGCTGCCACTCAACAAACTTTCTAAACAGCTCTTCCTTGTTCGCGCGCAGCAGTTCTTCCGACTTACCAGCCTTAGCCTGTGCCGCAATAAATTCTCGGAAGAGCTCCTTCAGGCTTTTCTTCTTCGGCTTCGCTGTAACTGGTGCTCGGGCAACGCGAGNAATTGGAACTGGGTTATTCTTCAGCCACTCCTGAGCCGGCCCAAAACGCNGCCACCCTTGTAGAGTTGCATTGAGATTGATGTCTCCCCACCGCGGGTGACGCGGTGGAGCCTGAAACTCTTCCAGCCGCGATAAAAAGGCATCGACGAACCGAGCCACCTTACCGTATCGCGTGGTGCCCGTTTTAAAATTGTAGACCATCAGGACGGCTGAGGTCGCAATGCTCGCCACTGTCCGTCCATTCGGGATCAAGTTGGGGTAATCCTTGCTCGATAACTCGTCAGCGAAATAAACCTGAGGCAAATCACTGGTGAACGGTATTGGGATGAGACGCAGCTTCTGCTCTTTCGTCACTTCCTTCAACAGCGGACTAGGCTGCCCCGACATGATGAGGGTCGCCGCAATCTCTCCTTTGCTGACTTGGTCCAACGCCAGCCGCTGATCGATATAGACGGGTCCGTAGTCGATTTTCAGCGCCTTAAGAGCGATCTCAGCTGTCACGAACGGTCCTGAAACTTTGCTGACGAGATTGACCTTTTTGCCAGCAAGGTCCTGCAGCGATTGGATATTGCTGCCTGCCACCAAGTGCGCAGTTTGAATGTATGTGCGGCTGATGTAACGCAACTTCCGCTTCATCGAAGGGAACAATCGGTTGCGTTCAGCGTAGTAGAGCGCGCTCGTCGGCACGATCGCGAGGTCCATGCCCTTCAAGAACAAGATGTCCGCGATGTCAGAAAGAGCGCCTCGCCCGGCCACCGCCAAGACGCACAGGTTTTGGTCTTCGTCGAGAACCGCCGACAAGTCAGCCGCCAAGCGTGCTTGCAAGCTGCCGTTCGGCCCAGTGATAACGCTTACCGTGCTACGGTCGATAGCTTCGCGTGTCAGCACCTGGGAAACGGCAGATTGGACGTTCCACGTTAGCAGGAATAGACCGAGTAAAATCTTAGGCAGCCACAAAAAAACATTCGAATTGGAACCCATCCGGCGTATGCCTATGGCGCAAACCAATTTGCTAGCCGTGGCAGCTGGCAGCTCTCCCAGCCCCAAAGACGGCAATTGGACCACCCCCCAAAGTGCCACCGCATATTTCGTGTCTATTGCCCATATTGATGAATAGCAGTCTGTACTTTGTCGCCGGTGTGGTTAATAACCAATTCCAGCAAAAGGGGCAATTAACTGAAGTCCGAGGCGCTTGCGATCCACTCTTCAAAGTGCCAATTCACTGACGTTTGGGCAGCCTCTTGTCATCCAGCCACAACCTCTGCGAGTTATAGCTAAGAATAAAAAATTTGATCGACCTCAAAACTGTCTCAAGGCCGACCTTGTCGTGCTCANGCTTGCAAGACGCTNACCTGATAAACTGAGAATACCATCAGCAGTACAATCACCGGGATGAGGAATATGTGCACGAAGCTCAATATTCCATCCAACCATTTTCGTTTGGAGATCCGTTNATTGATCCTGAGNATAGATATGACGATCANAAAACTCACCANCATATAATCAAACACAAAGATGCGGTCGGAGATGGTGGCGCTGTCTGACTCAAGTTTTGGCAGACTGAGGTACAGGGCNACTGCCGAAAGCAACGCCGTAATCTGGATCGTTACAATAGCCTCCAGATGCGACTGAGGAATAAAGATCGACAAGTACGCTACGATCAGAATAAAGGCCAGCGGCACGACAACGCGAAGAAAATAGTCAGTGGTTTCTCGCTTCATCTTCCAAGTGAAGCTCGCAGTGTAGAAGGGCACCACGCTCGGCTGATGGGTAAAGGCATCGACAACCGGAATGAAATCAGCTGAGTAGCCAACGTATTGTTGGCGCTGTATCCAGCTGTCCGTGACAAGGTTTTTGTCGCGCAACTTGAGCGGCGGCGGCTGCAAGATAAAGGGCAGTTTTTCGCTCTTTGGCTGCAACTCAAGAGAGAACTGTTGGCTATCGAATGGATAGTTCGCGAGTTTCGGTTTNAATAAAAATCGACCCGAGACGCGGTAAATTCGCATGGTGCTTGGATACACGTCGCTTGGTCCGCCCGGATGCAAAACATCTATCGAGAGCTGACGCCCGCCGGTGCGTGGATCGATATAGGCGTTGGCAAACTCGATATTCTCGATCTTGGCATTCTCATTTCCACGCATNGCGACGTAGAAGTCTGCCAGAAACGACTTCCGATTATCGTCAATGCTGTGCAGCCTCACGAGATCTATATCAAGGTAGAGCGTATCGATTTTGCGTAGTTTCTGATCGCGCGCACGAGCAAACTGTANNGGAGCAAGCTGAAGCCGCCCCAAGCCGTGGGGGAGTATCGTAATGAGTGGCCNACGCGTTGCTGTCCNTTTCTGAGGCTCAAACGACCAATTCCGCAGGCGTCCTTTAAAGGCACCTCGACCGTCGGCATAGGTTTGGCTTAGCCCTCTAAGAATCGCTGCACGCCGATCTTCAATCTGCGCGCCTTCGCTAGCGCCACGCGCAGTGGTTGCAACTAAACTCACAAGATCTGCCTTCTCAGCACCTGCCGTAATCGCGCGTAAATTATCCGGTTCGAGCGGGTTTGGCGCCGCGGTTGATGTCGGCTCTTTGCATAATCCAGTTTTCCAACCAGGCGAGTCGCTTCGCTTCCTGCCCGTAAAAACCCACTCGTGTTGCCGCGCGTTGCCAACNAAGCCTTTCACTCGATTTTCGTAGACCTNTGGAAGNCGCTCCAGCGAAATGTCACCAGCAAACAGCCCTTGATCCGGTTTCTCGTCTCCGACGAGTTCCNGCAGTCTATTGTTNTNNACCTCTGGAAGATCATCCCATGTCAGCTGGTAGATGGCATTGGGATAGGTAATGCGTATCTCGCTTGGAATGTCGCTGATGTCGCCAGTGAGAAAGATGCCGGGCGTGACCTTGGCGTCATGAAGTGCCTTGGTCAACTGGCCAGCTTCGCGCCCCTTCAGATCAACAACCAGCATTGAGACGGCGCTCTCCTTACCGTTCTTACCAGTCATCGGTGTGGCCGTTTGCTTAACGACTGCGGCTAGATCTTCTGCGTTGATCTTCCCAACATCAGAGCGCAGTCTGCGATCCCACAGCAAATTATCGAAACCAAGACGTGCGAGCAGTCCACCGCCTGCTTCCCGGCTCTCATTGGAGTCTGCCAACCCGACAAAACCAACGTGGTTCAGTTTGTAGTGTTGGATGAACTTGGCGACGATGGGCAATGCCTCTTGCAATCGCGAGGCCTCAGTCGTGAATANGTTGGGCAGGCCGTCGAACAACGTGTCGTCGGACACGCTNGTCAGGAACGGTATCTTTGATTTCAGCAATTCGTCTTTGAGTTCGTTGAAAACTGACNAGGCAAGGAGATCGCTGGATAAACCAACAACGGCCAACAGTTGCGGGTCTTTCAATGCCTCCCTGATATTGCTAATAGCCTTCTTGGATTGGTCCANGCTATCGAGCATCCAAACTTCGATCGGGCGGCCATGGACACCTCCGCTCTTATNNATCTGCTCCTCAGCGAGTTNGGTCATTTTCTCGATGGCAGCAATAATCCCATCATCGTAACAAGGCTGAGCAGAGCCAGAGTTCACAAGCACAGCTATATGGTACGGAGGGCCACTGGCTGCTTGGGCATCGGNTTGTGCTCGAGCCACGCCGGACACTGAAATGGAGGCAAGCAGGAGCNACAAAGTCAAAAGCAGACCAGGTCGTAAGGTTGCTTTGCCCAGCTCATGGACACGCCGCCGAANCCATTGGTGATTAAAAAGNTTCTGCACCATAACGCTCTTAACTCCAATTCGGACAAGCACAGCCAGCAGCCGAAAAAACTCATTTGGCGCACTATTATTCTCGTCCGGACAATTACGGCNCAAAACTATTCGCCCTGGCTCGATTTGGCGAAGATTGAAGCAGAACAACCGAAAAACACGAAACAGGTCGTGGCATGTGTGCAACGCCTTAGAATGCCGATAAACGGCGCAATTAAATTGCGTAGCAATTGCGTAGAAGAATACGCCTCGAAAAACACCGTTGTTAGTCCAAGGGCTGATAGCGACCATCCTGCCAACGATACAANNGGTAGAATGATTTGTCGGCATCACCTTTTTCATCGAAACCGAAGGTGCCAATGACCGTATTGAACCTTAATGCATTCAGTTACTTGCTGACGGAAAGAGCCTGAAAACTGCCAACGGGAGCAGCAGCCTGCGCCCACGCTTGGACGGCCGCGTAAGCGTAAAGACTGTACTTGCCGGGCCGAACTCCCTTGGCCCTCAGAGACGTTACAACGGGCCGCGCTTCNGNATATGTGCTTGGGTCCCACAGATCTGTTATCAACGTGCCGTTTGCCGTAATGCCACTCGCCTGCCAAAAGGCTTGAGTGGCCAAGGCGTCGCTGCCGATGANTTGAGCGGTCAGGCCNTGCTTGCNCATGNCACGGAGAAGCTGTGCGGCGTTGTTGTGTGAGCCGCCAAAATAGACGGTCTCAGCACCAGACACTTTCAGCCGCGAAACAGATTGTNTCACGTCGCTACTTAAAGCTTCGAANGCNATTTGCTTGACGCCTTGCTGCTTAAGTTCATCCCGGGCCGTAACGGCGAGCAGCCGGCCGTAGTTTGACGCGTCATGAAGGATGGAAATGCTACCAGCCGACGAACGGGCGAGAAAGTCGGCAACCACTNCGNCCTGCTGATCATCACGTCCGCTGAGCCGAAATATAGTTGGTCCGGCTCTGTTGTCTGTCAGTTTCGGGTTTGTAGACGCTGGTGTAATTTGGAGGGTCCCTGCTTGCGCATAAAGCTCCGAAGCCGGGATTGATGCCCGCGAACAAAAATGACCAACCACTAGAGCGACGCGCAGCTTTGCTGCTCGGTCGGCTGAAGCAACGGCCTTCNCCGGATCGCAGCCGTCATCTTCGACGAGCATTTTGACATTCTTATTGTTGATGCCGCCCGCGGTATTAAGANCAGCCACAGCCTGTTCGACCCCNGCACGTATTTGTGCTCCGAACCCGGCAAACTGNCNGGTCATNGGGCCAACAATCGCGACCGTGANATCACTTGCTGCGACAGGCTGCACGTGANNTCCAACAAAGAGGAAAATTAGCAGGAGACNTCNGATCAACATGCGCGACGTGTCTTGAAAAAACTGCTCATGAGTGCGGCCGCTTCTCTGGCTGCCATCCCGCCATAAATCTCNGGGCTATGATGGCAAGTTGCTTGCGAAAAGAACCGAACCCCACTCTCAACGGCGCCCATTTTTACATCGTGTGCTCCGAAATAGAGGCGCCGTATTCGAGCATATGAAATTGCGGCAACACACATTGTGCAAGGCTCCAAGGTGACATAGAGATCGCAGCCGGAGAGCCGGTCACTCTCGAACTCTTTACAAGCCTTACGGATCACTAGCATTTCTGCATGAGCAGACGGGTCTGATAACTCACGCATTCGATTGCCAGCAGCGAATGACGCATCCCGACCAGGACAGACCAAAACCGCGCCAACTGGCACCTCGCCCCGCTCTGCGGCGAGACGTGCTTCGGTTAACGCTCTTTCCATGTGGCTCATTGGGGCGGGCAATGCCATATATANTGCTTCAATCTNGAAGGTCATCACATGCGCAACAGCAGCAAAGGTCAAGGCCGGAGTTCTGGTTCAAAGCGTCCAAAGTCTGAAGGCGGCGATAGCGCTCGTGCGTCATCGTCAAAGCAGGCAGTTAAGAATGTGCGCGCTCGACCAAACCCAGCAGTGCGCAGTGGGGGCAAAAAGACTAAAACAGTAGCGACCGCACCAGAAAAACATCAGAGCAGCATGCGGATTGCCAAAGCGATNGCTGCTGCCGGACTTTGCTCGCGCCGCGATGCAGAGCGCTGGATTGCCGAAGGCCGNGTCGTTGTGAACGGCAAAANAATCGATAGCCCAGCGCTTAATGTCGGCACTTCCGACAAGGTTGNGGTTGATGGTAAGGCCCTCCCGACAGCGCAGCCCGTTCGCCTCTGGCGGTTTCANAAACCTCGTGGACTGATCACGACACATAATGACCCTCAAGGACGGGAAACTGTGTTCGACAGGCTTCCCGCCGATATGCCACGTGTTATTTCTATTGGGCGCCTAGACTACAATACCGAGGGCCTCCTACTCTTCACGACTTCGGGCGAACTGGCGCGTCACATTGAGTTGCCAGCGACCGGTTGGCAGCGGAGATATCGTGTCCGAGGCTTTGGCCGCGTCACGCAGAACGATCTTGATGAACTCAAGGAGGGCATTGTGGTCGATGGCGTTCGCTATGGGCCAATGGAGGCGACGCTGGATTCGCTCCAATCCGGCAATTGCTGGCTCACTATCGGGCTCCGCGAAGGCAAAAACCGCGAAGTGCGCAAGGTGCTCGAGAGCCTTGGCTTGAAAGTCAACAGACTGATCCGACTTTCGTTCGGTCCGTTTGAATTACGGGACCTGCCAGCCGGCGATATTGCGGAAGTACAGCCTAAAGCTCTTGCAAGTCACTTTTCGAAAGATGTCGCTCAGAGATTAAATTTGCCACCTGGGAAAGTCGCCTCCCAGGAAACTACCCGTCCACCTCGACCACAGCGGCCACGACGGGACAAAGAGACATGAGGGTTGTCGGTGGGCACCTCAAGGGGCGAGCGCTGGNCGGACCGAAGAGCGGGGGGCTNCGGCCAACATCCGACAAAGTCCGCCAGGCCCTGTTCAATATTCTTGAACATGGGATTGATGACTTCGAACTCAATGGTGCGCATGTCCTGGATCTCTTTGCTGGAACGGGGGCACTTGGGCTTGAAGCGCTATCGCGCGGAGCTACATCTTGTGTCTTCGTAGAACAAAGCCCCACTGCACGCGCCGTTATTCAAGACAATCTCACGACTTTCGGGCTTGGTGGCACGACCCGGATATTCAGACGGGATGCGACCAGTCTCGGACCATCACTAAAGCAGCTGAAATATTCACTCTTGTTCCTGGACCCGCCCTACAACCAAGGTTTGGCAGAACTTGCCCTTGCTAGTGCTCATAACGGAAATTGGGTCGAGACCGGTGCCATTGCAGTTGTCGAGGAAGACGCGAAAGCCACTGTGGAGCTNCCGGACCACTTTAGGCTGCTAGACCAACGAACCTACGGCACGACGCAAATCGTGATCGCCCGCTACACAGCAGTCCCTGATACTGGTCTGATCAACGGCGCTTCCTAGTTGGAACAATGTGTTCANCGGCGAGCGAATAATTTCTCAATGTCGCTGAGTTGCAGTTCGATGTAAGTCGGCCGGCCATGGTTACACTGTCCGGAGCCNGGTGTTGCCTCCATGTCTCGAAGCAGTNCATTCATTTCCTGNGCCGTAAGCCTGCGTCCGGAGCGTACGCTGCCATGGCATGCNATCGTCGAGCAAACGGCATCGAGGCGGTCCTGGAGGATGTGTCCCGTACCTTCGTTACGTAGCTCTGAAGCAAGGTCATTGATGAGCCGCTTGATATTTGTCTTGCCCAGCAACNCAGGCAACTCGCGAACAGCAATCGCATCGACGCCAAACCTATCGAGAACAAGACCAAGTTGCGCAAGATCATCCTTGGCGGCTTCAAGAAGTTCGACATCGTCACTGTCCAAACTCACAATTTCCGGAATGAGCAGACCTTGCGTAGCGACACTGCCGGCGGCCTGCGTTGTTTTCAGTTTTTGATAGACCAGACGTTCGTGCGCTGCGTGTTGATCCACGATAACAACAGAATTTTCGGTCTGTGCAATGATGTAGTTCTCATGCACCTGCGCGCGCGCCGCCCCTAATGGGTGGCTCTGATGTTCTGCGACCTGCGCTTCCGTGAGTTCATCAANGGCAGAGCGTGCTGATGGTTGTTCCGTCACTTCGAATGGGGCTTGCATCTCTTCGGCAAAGCCCGCGGCGTGGCGTGCAGGACGTTGCGGATGATACGCCTGAGGTCNGGAGGTTGCAGATNCNCNANTNNCATACGGCGGGCGANTGGTCATCGCCTCGAACGCAGCNGCTCCACCCGCAGCCGAAGCACGATGTCCGGCNTCCTCCAACACATGGCGGATACCCGACACAATCAATTGTCTGACCGCTGCGGGCTCGCGAAAGCGGACTTCGGTCTTGGCCGGATGTACATTGACGTCGACTTCGTGCGGGTCGAGCTCGACGAACAGGGCCAAGTAAGGATGCCGTCCTTTTGGTACGAGATCGCCATAAGCACCCCGCACAGCACCGACGAGTAACTTGTCGCGGACGGGACGACCATTGACGAACAGGAACTGCATTGTGGAGTCGGACCGATTAAGCGTCGGTAGACCGCAGAAGCCGTAGAGCTTTATTCCGTTTTTCTCTCCCGACACTGCGAGAGCGTCTTCGACAAACTCACGCCCCATAATGCGCCCGAGGCGATGCAAGAGATCTTTATCGTCAAGACTGCCAGACTCAAGATTGAGACTTCGGCGTTCGCCAGTTGTGAGTGAGAAACCGATATCCGGATGCGCCATGGCAAGGCGCTTCACGGTATCGTTTATGGCCATGTTTTCTGCGCGCTCCGACTTCAAGAACTTAAGCCGGGCGGGCGTCGCAGAAAACAGGTCACGCACCTCAATCCGAGTGCCCGCATTCTGCGCTGCGGGTTTCAAAGCCTGCTTATCACCACGACGCACGATAACTTCATGTGCCTCGTCTTCACCATCACGTCGTGACGCTATCGAGAGCAAGGCAATCGAACCAATTGACGGTAGTGCCTCTCCGCGAAATCCCATTGTGCGGATATCCAGCAAATCTTCATCGCGGAGTTTCGAAGTTGCGTGTCGCTCTACGCAAAGGTCCAAATCATCGCTGGACATGCCATGGCCGTCGTCGCTGACGCGGATCAGCGAGAGCCCACCACCAGCCGTCACGACTTCGATGTTGCGTGCCCCAGCATCGATAGCGTTTTCGACGAGTTCCTTGACGACGCTGGCCGGGCGCTCGATCACCTCTCCGGCGGCAATGCGATTGATCGTCTCCGGTCGCAACTGACGAATTGCCATTGCACTAACCCATGGCTGCTGCTTCTGACTGTTTNATGNNGTTGTATACCGAGTCGCCCAAAGTTGCATAAGCAGCTNCCAGGTTCNCACACAGATNCCGCGNTTTATGCAGCGCGCANANGAGTTTTNAGCTCATCTAGCTGTCGTTNTGCAGTTTCTGGNGAGNTGGCNGNTAAAGACTGCTTCAAGCATCATATNCATTAGGAAAGCGCCAAGAGTTGTTTCATTCAGCTCANGCAGGCNAATNTCGCG
Organism: Filomicrobium sp.; assembly: GCA_002689605.1. Lineage (GTDB taxonomy): Bacteria > Pseudomonadota > Alphaproteobacteria > Rhizobiales > Hyphomicrobiaceae > Tectiglobus. Next base: position 14,529 of record NZGY01000055.1, on the reverse strand, counting down.
CACGGGCTGCCCGTGCTCACGGCTTAGCTGCGCAAGTGTCTCTAGCTGCCGCGCGGCCACGTCACCCAGGCAGGTGGCGGCAACNCTGNTCAATCCNCCGATNGCAGCCAAGTCCGCAGNCAAAGNAGGGCCCTGTCCTTTTGGAGNCGCATGCAGCAGCGTAAGACAACTTTGTGCGCTGTTTCCTGATTTGATTGCCCGCTCGAGTCGAGCGCGCTCTTGTGGACCTTGGCAGAGCAATCCAGTTTGAACCGCTGCGCCGCTCTCATCACTGCAAGAATTCAAGTGCAAGGAGTAGCGCGCCAGTTCGGATAATCTATCGTCAAAAGGNGCAATGATTNGNTGCCGGCAGTTCCGATAACGCTGCAAACCAACTGTCACAACTGCAGCTTGCGCTGGCTGCGTCTCATCGCTGTTCTGAGCTGCCAGAAACTCTNCGACAGACACACTGGCGCCTTCGAGGATCTTGCGAACGTCAAGGCCGCGCGCAATCGCTGGAAGCAGGCCCGAAGCGGTTAGTCCAGAGAANGNCTCACCAATGTCTGATGGAAGGGTGATGCGTGGAATTCCGTAATGCTGNCCCAGTTGGTCCAGTCCGTTGNAGGCACCGCTGGCNGATGCCCCNGTCACGAAGAGAAACAGGTTTGGGATCGCGNNCTCATGTCCGCGTTGGCGGACCGCTTCCAATGCTGCAATTGCTTGGTAAACGGTCGAGGTGTCCCCGCTTTCGGATACAAAAACAAAGCGAGTTCGATCAAGATCGGCACGCGATAGAGCACCGGAGATCGCAACGGGATCAAGGCTACTATAGAACCGTGTTACGGGANGTTGTTTCTGCGTCCCGACCATCACTCCCGGGATGCCCCAACCACCATATTGCGCAATCGCCTGTCCGATCAGGCCCGCATCCCCGCAACCGAAGAACATGATAGTCCGGGCGCCATTTGCAAGTTGCTCGTAGGCGAATTCGACCCTACTGACTATCGCAGCTGTGTCCTCGCCCATTGTGGCAAATGGCAACCTGTGATCTTTGATTGCCCGTTGAAGAGAGTTGAGNACTTGCTTTGCTTCNCCAAGCAGGACGNNTTGTTCGCTACTGGTGAGGCCTGCTGCACCAATGGCACTCTCCAGGCAACCCGATAAATCTTGAACGTACAAAGACATGCGAGTTTACGCTCTTTAGGTCAGGCTCTCGGGCTCTCCGACAACGGCTACCATCATCTTGTCGGTATCGAGAAGTTCCTTGGCGACCCGCGCGATGTCTGCCGTTGTCACAGCATTGACCTGATCATTNCGCGTATCAGGATAGTCTTTGCCGAGTTTCTCGATTTGGATGCCAAGCAGCTGTGTCGCAATCTTGCCATTGGTGTCGAAGCGAAGTGGATAGGAGCCAGTGAGGTAGCTCTTGGCGTCCTGCAATTCCTCTTCGCTGATCCCCCCTTCGGAAATCATCTTCATTTGCTGCCGGGTGACGTCAATTGCCTCGCTGACACTTTCGTTCTTGGTTGCGAATTGGGCGATGATGGCACCGGCGCTTTCGTGCGAACTCAAATGACTGCTCACGGAATAGGCAAGACCGCGTTTCTCACGCACTTCAGTCATGAGTTTTGAAGAGAATGTGCCCCCACCCAATATATGGTTCATTACAAACGCTGGCACGTAGTCAGGATGGCTGCGCAAGATGCCTGGCAGGCCAGCCAAAACAACGGATTGGGACACCGGCATCGTCACGACCTCGGTCTGCCCCTGATTGCTGAGCACCGTTTGCNGAATCTCCCGAACGTCAGCGGTTGCTGGCAGATCACCAAATACATCATCTAGAAGCTGTCCAAGAGCCGCNGCGTCAATTGCTCCGACCGCGGCGATGGTCAAATTGGATCGAGCGAAGACTTTACGGGCAAAAGCTNTCAGATCGTCACTGGTGATNCTGGCTATGCTCTCGCTTGTTCCTTCAGTTGGTCGGCCATAGGGATGNTTGGGATAGGCTTGCTTGGACCACNTCCATTGCGCAACACGCCGCGGATCTTTCTCTGCGAAAGACAAGTTGGTCATTAACTGGCCACGCAACCGTTCAACGGCTGCGTCCTCGAAGCGCGGCTCACTAAGCGCCAGTTTCAGCAACTCGNCAGAAGACTGTAGGTTAGCCGTCAGAGTTTCGAAATTTCCNTANAATGAGTCACGGCCTGACGTAAAGGACATTCGNAGCGCCAGCTCTTCCTGCTGAGTCTGAAACTGTTCGGCATCGTATGGACCCGCGCCCTCGTCCAGCATCACGCTGACGAAGTTGCCCACACCTGGCTTATCGGGTGGATCTTGTGCGCAGCCACCACGAAACGCGAAACGGAGCGCNACAAGCGGGACGCGATGCTCCTCTACAAGCCATGCGGAAAGCCCACCGGGACNGGAAACTTCCTGTATGTTCATCTCGCTTCAGCCTCTCGATGGCCCGTCATGCCACGCAGCGGTTAGGGTTTTGGCGGCCTCCTCCATTTAGAAACCGCTTCTCTCTGGGTCAGATGCAAGGACGCTCTTGGACCAGCCAAATTCGGCTTAGCCGTTCGCCTCGGGCANGAGCAGACCAGTGACGGAGTTTTTGATATTGAGATGCTTCTTGGCCGCATCATGCGCTTGCTGCAGCGTTGTTGCCTCGATGCGCGATGGCCAACTCTCGATATCTTCAATTGTTTGACCAGTCACAAGGCCATAGCCATAGCGGCGAGCCAATGTTGATTGGCTGTCTCGCTCATAGATGTCGTCGGCTAGGTACACTTTCTTAGCGCGGCTCAACTCAGCCTCTGTGATGCCATTGGNGATNACATCTTCCAGCNCAGCATCNATCGCGGCCTCAACTTCGGCGAGATCATGACCTTCGGCAGGTAACCCGTAGAGGACGATTTTACCNTAGTCGCGAGCGGCACCAGAATAGTATCCACCGGCATTGGTAGCGATCTTGNCTTTGGNCACNAGGGCCTTGTAGAGACGGCTTGTTGCCCCACTCGCAACGACCTTCATAAGTANGTCCAACGCTTCTGCTTCTCCGCCCTCAGCTGTCACGTAGCTAGGCGCAATATAGTAACGCTGCAACATGGGCTGGCCGGCGCGCTCGTGTTTCAGCTCAACACGTCTGGCTGCTTGCCCTTCCGGTTCTGTTGGTCGGCGACGCTGAAAGACATCATCATTGCGGGGAATAACGCCGTAATATTGCTTTGCCAGCTCAGTCACCTGCTCAAGCTCAACGTCTCCAGCGACAACGAGAATAGCGTTATTGGGGGCATAGTGACGTTGGTAGAACGCGCGCGTTTCGTTGCGGGTTAGCTGCTGGATCTCATGCATCCAGCCAATGATCGGCGTGCTGTACGTGTGAGATAAATACAGAGCNGCGTTCATCTGCTCCATCAGGATTGACGGAGGATTGTTTTCAACGCGCATTCGTCGCTCTTCGAGAACGACATCACGCTCGGTCGCCACCTCATCCTCGTCGAAAAGCAGTTTGGTCATGCGTTCGGCTTCAAGCCGCATAACGTCTGGGAGACGATCACTTGCGACCCTTTGGAAATATGCCGTCACGTCTTGGCCAGTGAATGCATTTTCCTGTCCGCCCAGCAGAGCAACCGTCTTTGAGAACTCGCCGGTGTCGAGGTTCTCGGTCCGCTTGAACATCAAGTGTTCGAGAAAGTGAGCGACGCCGGACTCGCCCGGCGCTTCATCTGCGCCGCCAACTCTGTACCAAACCATGTGGGTCGCAACAGGGGCGCGGTGATCGGGAATGACCACCACCTGCATTCCATTGTCGAGGAAGGTTGATTGCGCGACGGCCCCGTTGGCTGTGGTTTCATTTGCGNTGATTGCTGCTGCTTCCATGTAGTCGACTATTTGTCCTTAGTGCTCGCTGTGAACATTATTCTTAGTCGGCGTCTCGTACGGCTGCTACGAAATCTGTGGGAGCAGTGGATCAAATACGCCTGCTGGTTGCAAGTAGACAAAGTTCACGGCCNAGAAATCNGGCCTAAGAAGCGCTTAACTGGCGGATTTAGCGCGAAAAAGCNAATAGAGGCNNTTAGCAAAGTGCTTGTGCCTCGCTCTGACACCATCAGATTCAAAATTGTCAGCCTACTGTGACGGCTTTTGGGTTTCTTGCTGGAAAGTTATGCCTTGGCCCGTAAAATTTTTTAGCACGGATTTTTCGCAGCTACCCAGCGGACCATTTTCCATCGTCTCGATCAACCTAGCATCATATTTTTTCTGCTGTTCCTCGCAGAAAGCGAGATGCTGCTGTTTGGCAGAACTAGTCTTTGCTGCCTTGGCATCTTCCGGATTGATCGGCCATTGCTGGCCGTCGGAAGTTGCCACCTGCTGCGGTGCAGGCCGAGAGCCTGGCACGGGGAGAGCTGCAGTCGTTGGCGGGACAACAATACCTGTCCGCTGCGTCATGCGTGGTTCGGATTTTTTCTTTCCGATATCGCTAACGCCGAGGTAGTCGAATACACCGCCCTTAAGCTCAACATCGTAGCCGCCGCAAGCCGATAGAGCCACGCCGCATAAGACCAGAACTCCTGCACAATACATCCGCTTCAGATTGGAATGCATGTCTATCTCTCTCCGTCCCAACAGCCAGATGCGCCGTCTACGCCTGATTTGCGGCACCTTTGCGACTCGGTATGACCAAGTCGTACAACAGGCCGCCGACACCGGCAACAATTGCAGCATCGGCAATGTTAAAGGCTGGCCAGTAGAAACCATATGCGTGGAACTCAAAAAAATCTGCGACGCCACCCAGATGCAGGCGATCGAGGGCGTTTCCAAGCGCCCCGCCAATGATCAATCCCACACTGATGGCCATCAATCGGGAATCCCCAGATTTTGCCAACCAAACAGCCATCGCAATCGAGACGATTAGGGCGAAACCGGACAACAGGTACTGGCCCGCTCCATCCATCTGGAGCATGCTGAAACTGATGCCCTTGTTGCTGTAATAGACCAAATTATAGAACGACGTGACAAAGATCCGGTCGTGCAGCTGTAGTTCCCAGACCGATAACATCCACCATTTGTGGAGTTGATCAGCCAAAAACGCGATCAACGCGACAGACAGACCGAGAGGCGAATATGCACCCCAAAGCCAATTCTCGGAAGCCTTGACATTATCGTTCATGGTCTGCCTTTCGCAGCTTGCTCATTTGAGCTGTCTCTTAGGATGCAGCTCCCAACCCCTTGGCGTCGAACTCGCGAACTGCAGCAGCATCCCGTGCGGACAAATCGGGAAAATCCGGGTCCGAGCCAATGTCATCTACAATACGCCAAGATCGGGCACATTTTTGGCCTTCAGCTAAGGCTGGCACAACAGCGACCCCGGGAACTTCTGCAATCGTAAATGCGTCGGCTGGCGGTTTTTCAGCTGTGAGGGTCGCATCACTCGTGATCATGATTTCTGCAACATCCAAACCATCAAAAGCAGTACGTAAGTCGTCTTGCTCAACATGGATGACGGGCGCCGCCTCCAAGCTTGATCCGATGCGCTTTTCCCGGCGCTCGATTTCCAATGCTCCGGTTACAACCCGGCGGACCCGCATCACGCGCTCGAACTGCTCCGCCAATGCACCATCCAGCCAGGCGCTGTTTGCCTCGGGCAGCACCTCAAGATGAACCGATCCATCCTCGGACGGGTGTCGGCACAGCCAGGCTTCCTCGGCGGTGAAGCATAGGATTGGTGCTAACCAGATCGTGCAGCGCTTGAATATCTCAGAGATCACCGTCAATGCTGCCAAACGCTTCTCTGAGGAATAGGCTTCGCAGTAGAGCGCGTCTTTGCGAACATCAAAATAGAATGCAGAAAGATCCGCATTCATGAAGGTGGATAGAGCAGACGCAACACGGCGATATTCATACTTCTCATATGCATCTCGAATTTCAGTGTCGAGTTCCGCAAGGCGATGCAGCATGAAGCGCTCAAGTGGTAACAGCTTATCGTGTGCAACGGCGTCGCTCGCGTCGAAGTGGTGCAAGGCACCGAGCATCCAGCGCATCGAGTTACGGAGCTTGCGGTAAGTCTCAACAAATGTCTTGAGAATCTCTGGTCCGATCCGGAGATCATCCGAGTAGTCGGAGGACGCAACCCAGAGCCTCAGAATGTCTGCACCCAACTGCTTGATGACGTCCTGTGGGGCCGTCGTGTTGCCCAGTGACTTCGACATCTTTTGGCCCTTCTCGTCGAGAACGAAGCCATGGGTGAGTACGATATTGTAAGGCGCGCGACCACGGGTGCCGCAGCTTTCAAGTAGCGAGGAATGGAACCAGCCGCGATGCTGGTCAGACCCTTCGAGATACATCACCGTATCGGTACCGCCATCTACGGTACGATTGATTCCGGTCAGGCCAGGAAATGCTTCAGGGTCTTCCATGGTGAAGGCGTGCGTTGAACCGGAATCGAACCAGACATCGAGAATATCGGCAACCTGTTCCCAGTCCTTCGGATTATCGACGAGCCCCTCGAGGAAGCGCTCGCGCGCACCTACGGCGAACCATGCATCAGCACCTTCTGCACCAATTGCATCTGAGATACGCTTGCTCAATTCCTCAGCGTTTTTGAATGTTGCACTCGGAATGACTTCAGCAATTTCCTTGTGCACGAATACCGTGATCGGCACTCCCCATGCGCGCTGTCGTGAGAGTACCCAATCAGGGCGCGCCTCGATCATGCCGCGCAGGCGGTTCTGACCGCTCTTAGGAACGAACTCGGTTTCAGAGATTGCCTGCAATGCGACATCACGTAATGTCTGGTTACTGGACCGTTCGGTTTTGAACGTCTGGTCCATATACACGAACCACTGCGGCGTGTTGCGGAAGATGACCGGTTTCTTGGAGCGCCAGGAGTGTGGATATTGGTGCTTCAGGCGCCCACGTGCGATCAATGCATTCGACTTTACCAACGCATCGATGACGAGCTTGTTGGCATTCCCCTTCTTGCCCTTCTCAGTGATGACTTCGCCACCTTCGAAGCCCGGAGCATCAGATGTAAACTTGCCGTCGGCGCCAACAGTGAATGGGATCGCTGTATCAATACCGCGGTCGCTCAACTCGCGGCCCCGCTCCATCCAGGCTTCAAAGTCTTCGCGACCATGACCGGGTGCGGTGTGGACGAAGCCAGTACCCGCCTCGTCGGTGACATGATCACCGGAGAGTAGCGGTACATCGAATTGGTAACCGCCAAGGTTTGCGCTTCTCAAAGGATGTGCACATGTTACCGCAGCAAGCATGTCACCAGTGACATCGGCCCGTCGCTCGTAGGCGTCGACCTTAGCTGATTTCATAACGCTATCGACTAGTGCACCCGCGAGCACAATCTTGTCGCCAGGTGCAGCCCAATTTCCTTCCGGTGCATCGGTGATCTCGTAGAGACCGTAATCCAGTTTGTCAGAATAGCAGATCGCACGGTTGCCCGGCATAGTCCAAGGGGTCGTGGTCCAGATCACGATCGACGTACCAGCGAGTTCATCTGGTCCTTCGATAACTGGGAACTTGGCGAAGATCGTATCGCTCTCATAATCATGATATTCGACTTCGGCTTCAGCCAACGCGGTCTGCTCAACAACCGACCACATCACAGGCTTTGACCCGCGATACAGCAAGCCGTTTTGAGCGAACTTCATTAGTTCGGAGGCGATCCAAGCTTCAGCCCGATAGGCCATTGTCGTGTAGGGATTGTCCCAATCACCGACAACACCGAGGCGCTTGAACTCCTCACGCTGCACATCAAGCCAGTGCTCGGCGAATTCGCGGCACTCCGACCTGAAGGCCTGCATGGCTTTTGGGTCTGAGAAATCGGGTTTTTCACGTCCCTTGGAGCGATATTCTTCTTCGACCTTCCATTCGATAGGCAGACCGTGGCAATCCCAACCTGGCACGTAGTTGGAGTCGCGACCCAGCATCTGCTGCGACTTGACCACGATGTCTTTGAGGATCTTGTTCAGACCAGTGCCGATATGGATGTTGCCGTTGGCGTATGGAGGACCATCATGAAGAACAAATTTAGCTCTTCCTTTGCCGGCCTCGCGCAATTGGGCGTAGAGATCGATCTTGTTCCAACGCTCCAGGAGATTGGGTTCCATCTTTGGCAAACCTGCCCGCATGGGAAAGTCTGTATTGGGAAGGAATAACGTTTTGCTCCAGTCGCGGGCATCTTCGTTGTGTTCTAAACCGGCCTTATCTTGTGGCATCGGCGAATCTCTTTCTGTGCGGAATTTTGGCGTTATCTAGCAACGCTTCGTGAATTTTGAAAGTCGGTGGACGTTGATGGAACAAATCAACAAGGGCGTAGCAGTACGCCAGCCCGCGTCAGGCGCGGGCGGTGGTAATGCTGGCCGCAATGGCCTTGCCTATCGGGTAGTTCAACATCGGGTCAGCCGAATTGATTTCTCGCAAGATCGCGCGTGCTTGGTCGCAATCCTCATCCATTTGGACCATTAGCGCTTCTNCGTTTTCAAATGCCTCATCCGGACGGATAAAGTCAATGAGTTCAACNTCAATTCTATGCCCGTAGAGGGACTCATTGAAGTCAAACAGGAAGACTTCGAGCTTTGCGATACCGTTGTCGAACGTTGGTCGGCGACCGTTATAGGCCGCGCCATTGAAACGATGGCCATCAACCCACACGCGCGCTGCATAAATGCCGTGATGTAGGGCTTGTCCCNCTTCCAGCATGACATTTACGGTTGGATAGCCCATCCCGGTGCCACGCCCAGCGCCCCGTTCTACTGAGCCGGTGATGGTCCACCAATGCCCGAGAACCTCTGCTGCCTCACGGACATTGCCCACCCGCAACAGATCGCGAACCGAACTTGAGGAGAAAACCTCACCATNGTCACTTGCCGGCTCGATCACGGTGACGCCAAACCCGCTTTCCTTGCCCAACGCCTGCAAGATTTGGGGACTNCCACCACGTCCTTTGCCGAAGAAAAAGTTATAGCCNACGATAACATGGGCAGCCTGCCACTTGCCNCAGATGATCTTATCGACAAAGTCCTCGGCACTGAGGGCCGCAAAATCTCCGTCAAAGTCCANTACCGCTGTAAAATCAATACCGTACGCGGAAAGCAGTTCCAATTTTCGCTCGAGTGGCGACAGAGTGAACAGCTGGGTTGTCGGCTTGAAATAGACACGCGGATGCGGATCGAAGGTCATAACTCCGAGCGGTGCTTTCTGTTCGTCAGCTATGGCTGTGCCATGTGCCAGGACTGCCTGATGTCCGCGATGTANGCCGTCAAAGTTGCCCAATGCTATGACAGCACCGCGCAGGTCGGCAGGAACGGCGTCTTCTCTTCTGAGGATGCGCATTTTTGATCGTTCAATCATTGGTCCATGTCGTTCAGGTCTGACCATCCTGCAGNCTGTNTCGGCAACTCATNCATGTTGGCCTGCNCGCGGCTACGCGCGCGCAGGCACCATCAGCTCTGCTTCGCCATCAAGAACGGCCTTACCATCTTGNTTTTCGCAAACNCAACTGAAGCGAGCCCGGCGTTTTTCAGGACTCAGCNCCTTTATTGTCACCCGGGCTGTGATGCTATCGCCAATCTTAACCGGGCGCTTGAAGTTGAGTGATTGCGATATGTAGATAGCGCCAGGTCCAGGCAGCTGCATACCGAATACTGCGGAGACATAACTGGCCGTCAGCATGCCATGGCTTATGCGTTCTTTGAACATCGTTCCAGCTGCGTAATCTGCGTCCACGTGGACAGGATTCGCATCGCCGCTGACCTCTGCGAAGGTCATGATGTCNGCCTCCGAAACCGTCTTCGACANTGATCCTTCCATCCCGACCGACAAATCTTCAAAATAGTAGGATTTTGATTGCTCTTGCCCCATATTCTCTCCGGCAGCGCTGATATGCATTGCGAAAAAGCCACCGGGCAGCCCAGCGCTCGGCTTTCTCAGCGTTTATGGACCTACCCCGACTACTGATCCGCTGATCCGTCAATGGTTTTCACGCCTATTCTGGCAGTTAGCCGCAGTTCCACTTGCACCGACGGAAGCCGGTAGATATATGTTAACCATCCCCATGCAATTCGAACGAGTCGCGACCGTGGCCGACCCAGCCCGCCCGGTACGAAAGGAAGACGTCTATGAGCACCAACGGGCCATTGATGCCTAAGGCCACCGCAGTTTGGCTGGTGGATAACACATCGCTCACATTTGATCAGATCGCCGACTTTTGCGGCATGCATATTCTCGAGATTAAAGGCATTGCCGATGGTGATGTTGCGCAAGGTATACGCGGCAAGAATCCTGTAACAGCGGGCGAGCTGTCACGCGAAGCGATCAGTGACGCTGAAGCCGATCCTGATGCACGCCTCAAAGTTGTTAAGTCCAAGGTCAAAATTCCTGAGATCAAAGCGAAGAAGCGGCCACGCTACACGCCCGTTTCCCGGCGTCAGGACCGGCCGAATGCTGTAGTTTGGCTGCTCCGCCACCATCCCGAATTGAAGGATAGCCAGATTATCCGTTTGGTCGGGACGACCAAGCCGACAATTGGACAGATCCGCGACCGAACTCACTGGAACTCCGCAAACCTTGTCCCGCAGGATCCTGTTACACTGGGCCTGTGCAAGCAAACTGATCTCGATATCGAGGTGGAAAAGGCGACGGAGCGCCGTGCCAAGGAGCGCGCCGCTGCGGGTCTCCCACCAATTGAGGCTGGCGAGTCGCTACTGCCGACAGCCGAGACGACAGACTACAGCTTACCGACGGGCCCAGGCGGCTTTGCTCCGGCTCGCGGTCAGGAAGAGCAACCGGAAATCTCAGCAGACGCCGTGTTTGCCAATGTGCAATCTGCTGCACCTGATGCGGAAGAAGCAGAAAACCAGGAAGAGGCTGATCGCGTCTTCGCAAAGCTGCAGGAGATGTCTTCCAGTTCTAGCGACGCTGGCGCGGACGACCAGCCGAGCGATGCTGGCTTTAACGAGGTCGTCAATAAGGAAGCCTAGATCGCGTCCTGAAATTGCGTTAACGGGCATCGTTTCGGAAGTCCGGCTGCGCACTTCTCAGTGACATTTAATTCCACTGCTGGAATTTATTCCGGCAGTGAATAACCGGCAGTTTTGGCGTCACGATCCCACTCAAGTGTTGATTGGAACGTCTCATGCGTGACGCACTCAAATCCTGTGATCAGCAGTTGCTCTGCAAGCGTTCCGAACCAAGGCTGTCGACGAGCGTTCGCAAATGCATCTTGTAGCTTTGCCACGACTTGTTGCGGCAATGCAGGCGATGCCACAAATGCCGGCATCGGCGCCGTCTCAGTGACATCCAACACGCGGATGCCGCGCACTAATTCTGGCTGATGCTTGCGCAGTAGCATATGCCAGTAGGCATCTAGCGGGCCAACATCAATAATGCCGCTCAGGACCTCATCGAGGATGCCCCGTGCCGTGATGAGATTACCAACAGCTCGTTGGTAGACTTTACCTCCCTTCTCCTTTGCGAATGGTAAGAGATGATGGCGGAAAGCGTTGAAGCCAGAGTGTGAATGATCAACCGTCCAACCGGCAGTTCCTGCAAAAGTATCGGCCAGCGTTTCAAAAGGCGCGTCTGCCTTGCCGATGAGATCTGAGCGATAGATGGCCCGGTTGTGCGCCCAATCGGCATCCGGAATTGGCGCTGCCAGCGGTTGCACTTGTGCGATCTCCAACGCGATCGGATAGCCGCACATAAACGTGCAACCCAGATCTGGGCGCCGCCATAATTTCTCCAACGGCTGAGGTTCTGGATACCGCATATATTCCAACGGCACACCGGCATCATTGGCGATGTGCGCTAGTAATTCCTGCCAGGCAGCTTCAGCTGATGCACTGACAGCATACATTCGTGCGTTGGAAACAAAGTTCATGGCTGCCCCATTGGATGGACATGATAGTCCTCGGCAAGCTTCGCGCGATCGCTATGCCAAGTTGCTCACCTGCGCCCGGCGATCGCCGACGAATACGACCTCACCACTCANGTGACTTGCATGCTCAGAGACCAACCAGGTCACGAGCTTTGCGACATCCTCAACATAGCTGTCCCAATGCGCTTGGCGATCCGCTATCGTGTCTTTGTTCGCATCCTCTTTGCCATTCTCAACCGACGGCTCGCCGCCCGCTACTGTTAACGGCCCGATGGCGTTGACGCGTATGCCATGCGATGCCACGGCAGATGCTATTGTCTTTGTCAACTCCATGACGCCGCCGCGAGAAGCGGCACTTGCTGTTGCCGGCACATCATCGGCGATCAATCCAGCACTGCCAGCCGTAATAATTGTGCCTGCCGTGCGACCCTGCTGCTGCTGCAGAATAAACTGCTTTGCAACAGCCTGACTGGACAGAAATGTTCCCTTTAACCTGCTTCTGACACTGCGATCGAAGTGTTCTTCCCNCAACTCCAGGAAAGGGGTTTCCTCCTCCTCGCTCGCGGCGCAGATAAGGATGTCAACAAAGCCATATGCTTCAAGGGTCGTGGCGATGAGATTATGAACATCCAGTCGCTCGGCACTATTGGCTTGCAAATAACGCAGCTGCCCGCCCGTTTCAGAAATCGCGCGAACGACTTCTGCACCAACCGATGCATTCACGTCAGCAACGACGACCTTGGCACCATTAGCGACAAGCCGCGTGGCGCAGGCACGACCTATGGCTGACGTCCCGCCTGTAATAACGGCGACCTTGCCACTGAGAAGCAATGATGATGTCTCTGCCTCGGCGGACACGCTAGCCGTGACGACTTCGTCTGACATGCTAGGCTACGGCTTTGATGTCAGCGCGTGACCGCGTATTCTCGGCGCCTTCTCTGCCAACCATGCCAGGTTGCATTATCTTGCTGCGGTTCAGATCAGAAAGTCTCGCACACCCCATCAGGATCATGTTGCGCTCTATTTCGTCTTTCAGCAGATTCAGGGCCCGCTCAACGCCTGGCTGCCCTGCTGCGGCAAGAGGATAGAGGTATCCGCGACCGATCATGCAGGCTTTAGCTCCCATAGCTAGAGCCTTCATGACATGTGACCCGCGCCGCACTCCACCATCGAGAATAACCTCGACCTTGTNACCGACGGCATCAACGATTNCACCAAGCTGTTCGATTGGTGCTGCGGCTCCGTCCAACTGGCGCCCACCATGATTAGAGACCATGATTGCCGTGGCTCCNACATCGACGGCGCGCCGCGCTTCGTCAACCGACAAGATACCCTTGATTGCAAATGGTCCATTCCATTTCGCAATCAGCTTTTCGGCGTCATCCCATGTCACNGTNCGGTCGAACTGGGAATTTACGTANTCGATGACAGATGTCAGCTCATTCGTCCCGCTCTTGATGCGCGACGCNACATTGGACAATTCAAATTTTTCGTGTGTGAGGTAATTGAACGCCCAATCGAAGTGCGTCGCAAAGCTGAAGANACTCGATGCCNTTAACCGAGGTGGCATTGTCATGCCGGTCNCACGGTCNCGCTCTCGATTACCTGCAACGAGAGTATCTACTGTCAGCGCCAGACAATTAAACTTCGCTGCGCGAGCGCGCTCCACTAATTCGTACGTTAGCTCGCGGTCNCGATGAATGTAGANCTGGAAGCACTTTGGCCCTNAACCGATCGCNCCTACATCCTCAACAGAGACCGTCGACATTGTCGATAGCGTGTACATCGTTCCTAGATTTGCAGCCGCACGCGCGGCCGCGCGCTCGCCATCGTGATGGAACAGTCGACTCATTCCGGTAGGAGCCAAAATGACAGGCCAATCGATTTTCTGACCAAGAACGGTGGTTGAGAGGTCCATCCCACTCAGATCGGCCAGGGCATTTGGTAAAAGCCGGAAGTCGTCGAACGCGGCAGTATTGTTGCGTAACGTGAATTCATCATCGGCGCCGCCATCAATGAAATGGAAAAGCGGGGCAGGCAGGCGTCGCCTGGCCATCCGGCGGAAATCTTCGATGTTATGGCATCTCTCAAGTCGCATGGTGTTTGGGCCCTTTACAGCTCAATCAGTCGCTCTCTGTTGTCCTGCATTAACATTTTGGCTCATGCGGCTACAAGGTAGACCTTGATCGATCGATCCAAACAGTAAAAAAGGCGCCCGAATCGGGCGCCTTTCTGGCATGCGATTCAGCGCTACTTACTCAGTGATACGCAGATCTGCGATCTTGAGAGCAACGTCACGGAAGGCTTGCTTCAGTGCATCACCTTTTGCTGCGTTGTAGTAGTACTCGTTGCTTGATGCGCACTGTTTCATGGTCTCGTCAGGCGAGCTGCCCTTGGAAATCTTGAAGCCGACGGAGTAAACCGTAACACCAGCTTTTTTCATTTCTTTGCAGGTCTCGCGAGCCTGTGTTCTAGAGTCTGAACCAGTGTACTTCTGGTTGTATGACCCATCAGTCATGAGCACAGCAATCTTGTAGAGCTTTGGCTTGCCCTTTGGAGTTCGTTTCCGTTGCCATTGAGTAAGCCTTTGGCTCACTCGCTGGAGCTATCCGCAGATTTTGGTGATGCGAGACTTTAGGCGGCGGTTTGGGTTTCAT
>NZGY01000054.1 GCA_002689605.1 Filomicrobium sp. | reverse complement strand
TTCCGGCTTGTGTCTTTTCTTCGGCATTTTCAGTCCTCCTCAGGGATAAAACCCATACTTCGAGTCGGAACACTTCACAGGGGGAGGACCATCATCTGGTGATCATTCATCAGGAACTTTGTTGATCAGCATGGAACAGGCGATTGCCGAGATCTGGCCAAATCAGCCCGATTGAGCTTGCAATCATTGCGAACAATCCGTAGTTACGTTGCGTCTAGGCGGATTGGAGACGTGGCCGAGTGGCTGAAGGCGCTCCCCTGCTAAGGGAGTATACGGGAAACCGTATCGAGGGTTCGAATCCCTCCGTCTCCGCCACGCATGACAATCAAGTCATTGTAATATAATTGTTTTCTTGGACATATGTGGAATCGTTACCACATTTATTCCCACACATGATCGCGAACTCCAGCAATCATCAGCGAATAAGTCCGGGTGCGGATGGACTCATGCAGCGGCCATGATTACGAAAGTAGTCTGCTGATGGAGGACCGATGCCGGCGGGACCTGAAGATCGTGCGCGTGAGGAAATTGACAAGCAGCTGACCGCAGCTGGTTGGATCGTGCAAGATCGCGATGAACTCAACCTTGGTGCTGGGCTCGGTGTTGCAGTTTGTGAATTCGGAACAGCGACCGGTCCGACGGATTACATCCTACACATTGATCGAAAAGCGGCAGGTGTCATCGAGGCCAAGAAAGAAGGCACGACCCTCAGTGGCTTTGCCCAGCAGGCTGATCGCTACAACGCTGGACTGCCGGCGCATGTCCAGACTTGGGAAGGCGGTCCGTTCTTCGACTATGAGAGCACGGGCAAAGAGACACTGTTTCGAGACCTGCGCGATCCCAATGCACGATCACGAAACATCTTCACGTTCCACACGCCTCAAGCGCTGCACGCAACGTTAGTCGATGGTTCGAGTTTTCGAGGCCGTCTCTCCAAACAGATTGATTTAGTGAAAGAGCGGCTGCGCGATTGCCAGATCGAAGCGATCGATGGCCTTGAACATTCTCTAGCTCGTGGTGATCCTAGGGCGCTCATTCAAATGGCGACTGGAGCGGGCAAGACATTCACCGCCTGCTCGTTCTCATACCGTTTGATCAAGCACTTCGGTGCCAAGCGCATTCTGTTCCTTGTTGATCGCAACAACCTTGGCCGGCAGACCCTCAGAGAATTTCAGGAATACCGCCCGCCAGATGATGGTCGCCGGTTCAATGAACTATACGGTGTCCAGCAATTGCAGGGGCCAACTATCGATCAGAATGCCAAGGTCGTTGTGTCCACTATCCAACGTCTATTTTCGATGTTGGAAGGCAAGGACATGACCGCCGGTGCGGACGAGGGATCTGGTTTTGAAACAGCTGCATCAACCAACCAGCAGCGAGAATTAAAATATAATCCCAAGATCCCGATTGATACCTTCGATGTCATTATCACAGATGAGTGTCATCGATCGATTTACGGCACGTGGCGCCAGGTTCTCGATTATTTCGATGCGCACATTATCGGTCTGACAGCTACACCGTCAGCGCACACGTTGGGCTTTTTTAATCAGAACCTCGTGTCCGAATATCCATACGAGCGCTCGGTCGCTGATGGCGTCAACGTTGGCTACGAGATCTTTCGTATCCGCACGGAGGTCACGGAGCGCGGCGGCAAAGTTGACGCGGGCTATAGCGTACCTGTGATTGACCGAAAGACGCGCAAGAAGACCTACGAGGAGCTGGATGAAGACCTCGTCTACACCGAACGCGAACTCGATCGAAGCGTTGTAGCGGAGAACCAAATTCGAACCGTTTTGGAAACGTATCGCGACAACCTTCCGACTGAACTATTTCCCGGCCGCAAGCACCCGCCCAAGACGTTGATCTTTGCAAAGGACGACAACCACGCCGAGAATATCGTCAAGATCGCGCGGGATGTCTTCGGGCAAGGCAACGATTTTGCAGTCAAGATCACGTATAACGCGGCTGATCCTGAAGCCCTGATCAAGCAGTTCCGGCAAGACTACAATCCGCGCATTGCCGTGACTGTTGACATGATTGCTACCGGGACCGACGTGAAGCTGATCGAAGCGGTCATCTTCATGCGCGACGTGCGTTCGGAAAGCTATTTCGAGCAGATGAAGGGCCGCGGCGTCCGCTCGATCCCCCCGACAGACCTCATAGGTGTCACGCCAGATGCGGCAACCAAAACCCGCTTCGTCCTGATCGATGCCGTTGGTGTGACCGAGAGCGCCAAGAACGTATCGAAGCCGTTGGAGCGTAAGCGATCGGTGCCATTCGATAAGCTGTTGGATCAGGTGGCCCAAGGCGATCGATCCGATGACACGCTGGCGACGTTAGGCGCCCGCTTGGCAGCGCTGCATCATCAGATTGAAGGCGATGACCGCGCGAAGATTGAAGATATCTCCGGTGGCCTCACTATTAGTCAACTGTCGCGCCGCGTCGTCGATGCGATCGACCCGGATGTTATTGAAGAGAAGGTCCGTGAGACCGTTGGCTCGGAAGCGACCGATGCGCAGCGGCAGACAGTCACTGATGACATGAAAGAGCAGGCTGCGCGCCTGTTCGATGATCCTAAGCTCAGAAATACGCTCAAGGATATTAAATCACGGTCTGAAATTCGCATCGACGAGATCACGACGGACAAGGTGATTGAGGCCGGCTTTTCGATGTCCCAGGCGGCCGCCAAGGTGCAATCGTTCAGAGAGTTCATTGCCGAGAACCAAGACCACCTCACGGCGCTGCAGATCCTATTAAACCGGCCCAAAGCAACGGAGCGTATGACCTATGCAGCGCTGGATGATCTCGCCGACGCGCTGCGAGCAAAGCCGTGGCATTTGATGCCGGCCGATCTGTGGCTTGCGTATAAACGGCTGGATCAGGATCGTGTGCGTAATGTGCGCACGGAGCATGTTCTGACGGACCTAATCCAGCTTGTTCGTTATGCTGTGAGCGAAAACCCGGAGAAGAGGTTGGAGCCGTTCTCGGTGGTGACCGAGCAGCGGTTCAATCTATGGATCGGCCGGCAAAAGAAGGCTGGCAAATTGTTCTCTTACGAGCAGATGACCTGGCTCGAACTCATCCGTGATCATATCTCGGCCAATGCTGAGATCCAGATGCGGGATTTGCTAGAGATGCCGGATTTTGTCGATCGTGGCGGTTCGGTAGCGGCACAGCGGGTGTTGGGGGCGGACATGCAGACCATGCTAGATGATATCGCGGGGGCGTTGGTGGCATGACGGGCGGAGCCAAGAAAGACCAACTGCCTAAGGGCTGGGTAATAGCCACACTAGGAGAGCTACTACCTCTCGAATATGGGAAGGCGCTTCCCTCTCGAAAGAGGAATTCCAACGGACAGTTCTCAGTGTATGGATCTAGCGGAATCGTTGGAACTCACACTGCTGCAGTCGTGTCGGAGCCAGCCATTATTGTGGGGCGAAAGGGGTCAGCGGGCCGCGTACATCTTTCGAAAGACCCATGCTGGCCAATTGATACCTGCATTACACAGTCGCCACTGATGACCTGGACATCGACTACTGGGCTCACTTTCTCCGATTCAAGAAGTTAGGTCAGCTTGATCAATCCACTGCTGTACCGAGTCTCAGCAGAGATAACTACTCACGTCTTCAGGCACCCGTACCGCCAACCAACGAACAAACCCGCATCGTCGAGAAAATTGACGAGTTGTTCTCGGACATTGAGGCTGGCGAGAAAGCGTTGGAGACAGCACGTGCGTTGGTCAAGCGCTACCGACAGTCAGTCTTGAAATCGGCGGTGACCGGAGAAATGACGGCCGATTGGCGCGCGGCGAACATCGATCGCCTCAAGGCCGAAGGCAAAACCGGCGCAAACCTGCTCGTTGACGTTCTCAAGAAACGTCGCGCCGCCTGGGAAGCCGCCGAAGTCGCCAAGATGGAAGCCAAAGGCAAACTGCCCAAAGACGAAAAGTGGAAGAATAAATACAAGGAGCCGGCGGCACCGGATACGAGTGAATTACCGGAGCTGCCAGAGGGGTGGGTTTGGGGAAGTCTAGAGCAGATCGTGTCCGAGTTTGGCAATGGTCTATCAAAAGCGCCCAACGATGACTTACCCGGTCAACCTATTCTGAGAATTTCTGCGGTGCGTCCATTGGCGGTCGATCCATTGGACGTGCGTTCCTACCAGGTTGGCGAAAACGAAGTTGTTGACGGATATCGGGTCCGCGAAGGCGACCTTCTTTTCACGCGCTACAACGGCTCACCACACTTGGTAGGTGTATGTGGTCAATTTCGCGGAAAGCAACAAGTTTTACATCCCGACAAGGTCATCAAGGCGCGGCCGTTGATGGGATTGTGCTCAAGCTACTTGGAGATGGCCCTCAATACTTCAGAATCACGATCGTATGTGAAACGAAACATCAAGACCACCGCAGGGCAACACGGCATTGCGGGAGCAGATCTGAAGCTTGTCCCCATTCCAATTGCTCCACTTGAAGAGCAATACCGACTGGTCGAAATTTTCGAGGAAGCCAAAAGCCAAGCTGACGCGTCTGAGAATTGGTGCGTAGATTGTTCTAGGCAAGCCGCAGCACTCCGACAGTCAATCCTAAAGTCGGCGTTCTCGGGCGAGCTGGTCCCACAAGATCAACGTGACGAAAGTGCCAGTTCTCTTCTTCGGCGCATTGGTAAAGACGTTGTGGCTGATAGGCCGGCATCGAGATCCATTCAGTCCAAACGCAAACCTAAGCCAACTACGTCTTCTCTTGAAGAACAGCCAAAATTACTGTGAGGCGCTGGCATGGGGGATATCAAACTCTTTCGCATCAATGGCGGTACGGTCTCCGAGATCGATGGGCGAGGTGTCGCGCTCGAAAAGTCGCTTCAAAACCTCTTCGAAGCCAATCTTCCGGCGCTGGTTGGCGTGCGCCTGCTGGCTTCGGAATTCTCTACCACCCATGGCGGCCGGATCGATACGCTCGGCATTGATGAAAACAATTGCCCGGTCATCATCGAGTACAAGCGGTCCAGCAATGAAAATGTCGTCAACCAAGGTCTATTCTATCTCGATTGGTTGATGGACCATCGCCGCGACTTCGAATGGCTCGTGCTGGAGAAGCTTGGCGAGACCGCCGCGAAGTCTGTCGAGTGGTCGGCGCCGCGCCTGATCTGTATCGCCGGCGATTTCAACAAGTTTGACGTCCATGCCGTCAATCAGATGAACCGCAACATCGAGTTGATCCGGTACGTGAGATTCGATAACGATCTGCTTCTCTTGGATCTGCTCACGGCAACTGCGCAGAACAATCCTACCGGCCAATTGACTTCCGGCAATGGAAGTTCTGCGAGCAGATCGAAGACTGTCCTGGAGTTCATTGCTGATGCGGACAGCGACATTCAAGAGCTGTGGAGTTCGATCCAAGCATACTTGCTGGCGCTGGGAGACGACGTCCAGGAACGTCATTTGAAGTTCTATATCGCCTTCAAGCGAATCAAGAACTTCGCCTGCATTCAGGTTCACCCACAGGACCGCAGAATCCGTGCGCATCTCAAGGGCAACCCTGATGAGGTTGAACTGGAGAATGGATTTACGCGTGATGTTCGCAACGTCGGACACTACGGAACAGGCGATCTCGAAGTCACGATTTCGACTACTGCAGATTTCGAGCGCGCCAAACCCCTTTTCGAGCGGAGCTACGATGCCTCATGACCACAGCACCTTCAACACTTGTCAACAAGGTCTGGTCTTACGCGCATGTGCTGCGTGACGATGGCGTGCCTTACGGCGACTACGTTGAGCAGATCACGTATCTTCTGTTCCTCAAAATGGACGAAGAGCGCTCGACGTTACTTGGCGAAGAATCCATCATTCCTGAAGGTCATCGCTGGTCTGACCTGAAGCGTCTAGACGGCGATGCATTGGAAAAGCACTATCGGGACACGTTGGAAGAGCTATCAAAGAGGACTGGCCTGCTGGGCGCGCTGTTCCGCAAAGCACAAAGTAAGATTTCGAGCCCGGCGCGACTAAAGCGGCTCGTCAGCTTAATCAATGACGAGGTCTGGATCGGTCTTGACGTCGATGTCAAAGGCGAGATCTACGAAGGTCTTCTGGAGCGCAACGCCCAAGAAGTTAAGAGTGGCGCCGGCCAATACTTCACGCCGCGACCAGTTATACAAGCAATGGTCGACTGCGTTCGGCCGATGCCTGGCAACACCATCCATGATCCATCGGTTGGCACAGGCGGATTCTTGCTGGCAGCCTATGAATTCATGAAAGAACAGACGAGTGATCGCAAAAAGCTTGCGAAACTGCGGACTGATACGTTTACCGGAACTGACATCGTGCCGGAAGTGGTGCGGCTTTGCGCAATGAACCTTTATCTCCATGGCATCGGCACATCCGAAAGCCCGATCACTGAGCGTGATGCATTGGCGTCTGATACCGGTGATCGATACGACATAATTCTGGCAAATCCACCGTTCGGGAAGAAATCAAGCCACAAGGTGTTCGGTGCCGATGGCGAAGTCACAACGGAGCGTGAAGAATATGAGCGCGACGATTTTCGTATCACAACATCGAACAAGCAGCTGAATTTTCTGCAACACATCATGACGGTCATGGCTCAGGATGGCAGGGCGGCGGTCGTTTTGCCGGATAACGTATTGTTCGAAGGTGGCGCTGGGGAGAAAATCCGCAAGGCCCTGTTGGACCGGTTCGACTTTCATACGTTACTGCGATTGCCTACAGGCATCTTCTACAAGCAGGGCGTGAAGGCAAACGTGCTGTTCTTCGATAAGAAGCCGGCGAGCGAGACGCCGTGGACCAAGGATCTCTGGATCTATGACTTCCGCACCAACATCAAGTTCACGCTGGTCCAGAACCGATTGAAACGGAGCGACCTCGATGACTTTGTCGCTGCTTACAAATCAGACGCTCGGGCAAAGCGAACGGAAAGCGAGCGGTTTCGCTGCTTCACTTATGAAGAGTTGGCCAAGCGAGACAAGGTAAATCTCGATATCTTTTGGCTGAAGGACGAGAGTCTAGAGGATACTGAAAACTTGCCGGCACCGGACATCATTGCAGCCGAAATTGTCGAGAATCTGGAAGCAGCCTTGGAGCAGTTCCGCAATGTCGCCTCTGAACTCAAGGAGGCTGCGGAGTAGCTGTCGCTTTATTCAAAGGCTATCCAATGTCTGACGCACCGTAGCAATCAATGCCTTCAACTCGGCCTGGCGTTCTCGGTGGGCAAGAGACCGCAAGCCGTGTTTATAGGCTCCGTTTTCGCGGCCATCCGGGGCGCCACCCCCAGCACCGTGCATCCGGCAGACCTTCCATCCGCAGACCGCTGGATTGCGGCACGGGCGCCCTGTGCGTTTACTTCGCGCCGTGCATCTCGGAGCAGCATGCGCACTTTGCATGGGGTTGGCGTCAGCTTTTTCGGCCATCCCGCCCCCCGGTCGTCGACACGTTTCCGACGATAGCCTGGCCACCGTCGTTCACGGNAACATGCTTTACGATGACGCGTTGCTCCCCGCCAGAGCGATATTTCCTCAGTGCCTCCATCTGCATCGCGAACGTTCGCATGAGACGGCTAACCGTCTTTTCCTGGACTTCCAATTGAGGGATCAGATCCACGTTGTTCATCATTCGGACGTGGCGCATGGCGGCCATATGCACAACGGCCATCTGTGATGCCAAAATTGCCTCAAGCTCGTTCGTTGGCTTCACGGCACCAACAATCTGCAGGGCATAGTTCAAGTCACTCGATTTGGGCGTGGAACCAACCTTCGTTCCGTTGACGAGTTCGTTCAAAAGCGAGGCAACGAATGAGCTTTCGCCGTCGCCGAGGGATTGAACAAGCTGTCTTGCCGCGGCCGATTCATCCTTTTCATCGAAAGCGATGGAGATCGAACCATCTTCTTTGTCAACGACTTTCATCCGGGGCGGTTTAGGTATGTGTTTGCCCCGATCTTGAGCATTGGCCACTTGCGAATTGCCCCGGTCGGCTGGGGCAATTGCTGTTTCTTGTGCGTCTCCTTTGCCTTGCTTCATTTGGACATCTCCCAGATTAGCGGCAGTTCGGGCAAGTGCGGGGCAAATCGATAATAGCGGTTCTGCCGCCCCGAGTTGTTTTCGCGAAGGAGGACATTGGTGTCGGTAATGGCCAGTATTCTACGACTGTGTAGAACTTGAAGCAGGCCGCCGTGCGCGGGCGCGAGCAAATTGACCGAGAACAGGGAAATCTCATCCCAACCCATTGCTACTAGCTGGCAGATCCACTTTCCGCGGCAGAACTTGATGCCGCGGTCGCACAGTAGTCTGCGTTCAACGCAGTTGCTGCTCGTATCGCTGAGCCGTTCACACNATTCATTGATCAATGCTTGGTGAAGCGCAGTTGCGGTTTTGAAACCCGCCTCCTGGGCCGCCAGCAACTCGGCTGAAGAGCGGTTTTCATCACTGCAGAACTCAATTACCGCGGCACGCTCATCGAATGCTCCAAGTTCAAGCTCCGAGGGGCTGCCTATCCTGCCTAAACTGCCTATTCTGTTAGCTGTATAGGCAGAATAGGCATCATAAGCAGGGACAGCTTGATCAGATTCCAGAGCCCATGGATCAAATTTGGAGATTCTCATCATCCGTTCTCCCGTAGATCTGCCATGCTTCTTTGCGGTGTGATCCGTTGATGCGCCCACCGTCCTTTATTCGGATCAAGTAGCCATGCTCTTCGAGCGTGAAGATGATGCTTAGTGCTGTCTTCCGGTTTCGAACTGCGGTGATTGGGCAATCGTTGTAGATGGCCGCCGGATACACGGCAGAATGCTCCCAGCGGTGCAGCAGCCAATCCCACACGCGTGCCGCCAAGCTCAGATGTTTGGACGCCGTGGCTTCGCCGCTTAGCCTCAAGGATTCGGCAAGATAGTGATGGACCAAACGCGCCGCGTTCGCCATATCTTCGGCGCTTACCTGATTGGCTTGCAAATCTCTCCACATTGCAAACAGTCCAGCAATCCGCGCGGCGTGCTCGGCTGCCTTGTTCGCAAAGCCGGAAATCGAAGCGAATTCGCCATCTTCACCTAGTCGTTCCTCGACGTAGTCGTGCAGACGTATCCATATCTGTTCGGCTTCGTCCGATATTCTGAGAGTCCGCGGCTGTAACTCGTTCCTTGTCCCTGCTCGAATGGGAAGCTCTTGCTTCAAGAGCCGGCACAGCATTCTATGGTACTCATCCAGTCGATGTACTGCTTGTTGCCTTGGGACCGCGAAATTGCGTGTTCCGGCTGCGCTGGGTGGGGCGCTGACAAGGCAGCGCGAGAGCAATCCTTGTGAGACGAGAAGGTCATCACCGAGAAGCTGCAGAGAAACTTCCGGCTGAGCCATAAGGTGAAGCGACAACCTGCGTCCTGGAAGAATTGTTGTGCCGTCCGTGACGCGGACCCGCTTTATCGGATCTCCATCCCAGAGGCTTGAAA
>NZGY01000053.1 GCA_002689605.1 Filomicrobium sp. | reverse complement strand
CGACGCATCGGTTCGACCTTAGTTAGCTCACTAAGGTCCTCATTAAGGACTTCTGGCTCGCTCTCCATAACACCGCAGGATTACGGCAGAGCAAGATCAGAACAAGGTGGGGGCGGGACACCGGTTACGCCCTCTGTATGTCCCATTCAGTTTCGCCAGCAGCGGACAACCAATCAAGAAAAGTTAGTCGATGCTAAATGGCAGAGACGGGTCATTCTGTTTTATCTTTTAGGTGAGCACATCACGGCAGAACTTGCCCAACTAGCGGACCCGACATGCTCGTTCTTCCGATGAAACAGGCGGGCCACTTGCAGACCTGCGCAGATGCTGCACGCTGCGAGCGTTTCGGCTTCGTTGAAACGGGAAAGCGGACATCGCGCCAAAGTCTGGCCTGCAATGCATCAACGATGCGAAGTCCACTTATCGGACTTTGCCAATCTCGTAGTTGTCGCCCTATTGAAAGTATGAAATTTATCCAGTTTCGGAACTCATCCAATCGCGGGAGCGTGGACAAAACGTGTCTGCTGAGCGACTTGATCAATGCGGTACAGTTGCCGACGGGCGCGCTTCCGGTCGGAAAGCACTGGTAATTCTGATCTGCAATTTCTCGGTCGTGACACTAAAGAAAATCTTTCAGATCAGCGTCAGGCGCGGCAACCGCGTCCAAGTCAATCTGGGTCTGGCCAGGGACGCGGATCCGCAGATATTTCATTTCAGGCACATCTTTGGGAACCGTGAGGTCAAAACCGAGTTTCGAGCTAATGCCGTTATCAGTGGACGGGTCCAGTTTAGAACCAAGTGTATTGTGCACGACGACTAAATCACGGTCAGCCTGGAAGCGTGTCGCCAAGGCCCATTCAACTTCTTCCCGGGAGTGAATGTCGACATCTTCGTCGACTACAAACACATGCTTGACATCATAGTGCGCGGCCAGAGCAGCCATAATCACGTTCTTGGCCTCACCCTCAAGGCGCTTCTTGAGTTTGACGTAAAGGTGGTAGCGGCAAGAGCCTGCCTGCGGCAGATGCACGTCGACAACACCCGGAAAACTGTATTGTAGCGTTGATAGGATCGTTGCCTCGCGCGGAATGCCACCGAGCAAAAGGTGCTCCCGGCTGCCCCCGACGATCGTATGGTAGAGCGGTCGCTCGCGTGTCGTCACGCGATCCACTTCGATAACATGACGCTTGGCACGCTCGGCGTAATACTGCGGAAATTCACCGAACGGCCCCTCCAATTCTCGCGTATTGGCAAGGAAGCGGCCTTCAATAATGATCTCAGACGTCGCAGGTACACGCAATTCGCTGCCCAGACATTTTGCAACCTCGAGCGGAGCCCCTGTGAGGGCGCCGGCAATTTCAAGCTCATCCTGGTCAAACGGGGCAATCGCCTGTGAAGAGAGCAGCGCCGCTGGACTTGAGCCAATGACAATTGCGACGTCGAGGTCATGCCCCTCGCTCTCCGCCATTTGCTGATAGGCGAGCGTGTGACGCGGGAGGAGCAGTGCTCCGAGCTGCCGAGGCCCCTGGATCTGCAGGCGGTGGATTGCAACGTTCTGCCGGCCCGTCTTAGGGTTGCGTGTGATCACGAGTCCGGCCGTGATATATGCGCCATTGTCGTGCTCGTTGTGGGTCGGGATAGGCAGCATGGACGTCAAATCGGGCTCATCATAGACCACCTGCTGACACGGCGGGTTAGCTACCTCCTTCCATGGCAACGGCTTGGCTAGCGCACCCTGAAACCGCGATAGCAGCTCGCTTTCCGTAGTGCCCAGCGCTTCCGCCATCCAGTGGCGCTGCGAGAGCAGGCCGGAGACAATGACGCCATCACGATTTCCGAGTTGTGGAAACACTGTCGCTTTGCGGCCATCCCATCGGTTAGCTATTCCCGCGACCTCAAATTCGAGTTGGCGCCCTGGCTTCAGGATGTCGAGCCGGTCCTGTTGATCGAGATGTTTCAGCCAGCTGCGCAAATCCAGAAACGCCGACATGTCGCATACTCCGTCCGATGTTTGTGTTATCCCGCCAATCACCATGTTTGCGGGCGGCCGGTTGTCAATATAAGTAAGCCATGCTCTCTTCAAGCATCAGGCATATGGCAAAGTTGTCGAATGAGAACCCTACAAACTCAACCACGCCGATTGATCGTTGGTATTTCAGGTGCCTCGGGCGTGATCTATGGCATCCGGCTGCTCGAATTGTTGCGCGATGTCGACCTCGAAACACATTTGGTGATGTCCCGGTCCGCGGAAGTTACGGTTGGACATGAGGTTTCCAACAAGGTTGCCGCGATAAGAGCGTTGGCAAATGTCGTTCACCGGAATGATGACATCGGGGCGTCGATTGCCAGTGGATCCTTCCAGACGATGGGGATGATCGTTGCTCCGTGCTCGATCCGCTCATTGTCCGAGATTTCAAGCGGTGTGACATCGACGTTGCTGACCCGGGCCGCCGATGTCGTCCTTAAAGAGCGGCGCAAGCTGGTCCTGATGGTGCGAGAGACACCGCTCCATCTCGGTCACCTGCGATCCATGGCCGTCGCCGCCGAGTTGGGCGCCGTTATAAGTCCTCCGATGCCGGCGTTCTACGCGAAGCCTCAATCATTGGAAGAGATGATCGACCATACTCTGGGCCGGATTCTGGATCAGTTCGAGATTGAGGTCGGGGCCGTGCGCCGTTGGAAGGACCAATCGAACACGCCGACGGACTGACACAATTGGTTCTGCAATCGCCCGTTCGATCGCTTGTGAACTTACCTCGCGCGAACGCATTTTTCAGTGAGAGACTTTAAGACAGCCGCGACGGTGTCCACTTCGTATGGCGCAATTGCCTCGACGTAGTGTTTGGTGTTGGCAAGAGAGATCTCCCGCGCCGATCGGCCATCGCCTGCCGATGCAAGCGCTTGGCTCGGCAGTGCTGCAAGGACACCGGCCAAGCTAAATTGCTCGAGCCTCTCACTTTCGATTTCGACGCGCCTAATGTCATTGCGCAGGCTTTCAACGATCTCTCCGTTGCCAGCGAGGGTTCGTTGCTTCATCGATTTGCGTGCCGCCCTTAATAACAACACGACATCGCGATGCCACTGACCCGCTTCGCCCTCGATCAATGCCGTCATCGTTGGTGCATCGATGGCATGGCGGTGCTGGCCTCGCCAAAGACAGAACAGGGTAATATTCACGTCTGCCCTACAGCTTTCCTGTAACTCCAAGCAGAGCTCACTGACGCCGTCCCGGCCGTAGCGCTCCAGCGAAAATGCCCAGAATTCTTCGTGATATTCGCTTGCCGATTTCATTGGGGACGCGAACCTTTATCGATTAGATGGTATGCGTAAGCTTGACTAAGAAGCCGAGTTTAGCTCGAAACGCCATTCAATCCGTAAGACTTTACGTATCTAACAATCACAATATTCATGTTGCTCCAAGGGCGCTTGGACAGGCTGATAGAGTGTTGGCATCAAGACACTCAAATCCGATTTCGAGGAATCAAACCGTTATTGCATCGCGATGAGAAATACCAGCCAGCGTCCGAGTAGAGTCACCAACTGAAAGAGTTGAGCCGAGCATTACATGTCCGGTTTACCTTTGGGAGCGTCTGGAACGACATTGCTATTCCATTGCTTCTCCAGCCTCAGCGCTGGGCCTGAACCCAACAAACCCCTCGTTCATTTGATGGGCGCGAGGTCTAGTCCGAAGAAAACTTTTCGGCATGTGTTCCACTTCACAGTTGCCGGTCAATCCCTGGGGCATGGTGTGTTCATCGGCGGCCGCATTAACAATGCGTTGTGCAAATCCACCAGACGGCAATTCGGGACGCAACGTGACGAGACCCAGTGTAGTGCAACGCTTTCAGATCATATCATCCAGCAGGTTGCAGATACTGGAGCTGGCGGCCATCGTCATTGGGCCTCCACTTCTCATCCTCATCTCAAGCCAGTCCCTTCGGTTCTTCGGCCTCCTCTTGTTAGCATCGTATTGCCTTTGGCGTCTCATTGAGGGCGGTGCCAAGCAAACCTACTTGCGTTGAAACTGGGAAGGCTGCCGACCCGCACTACCGGGCATCTTGTTGCGCGCGGTCATAGCCTGGATCGTCGTTCTGTCATTGGTGCAGTGGTTCTATCCTACCCGCCTGGTCTGCATTCCGACCCATGCACCGGCACTCATAGTCGGAATAGCAGTCGGATACGCGATCCTATCCGTGTTGCCTCAGGAGGTAGTGTTCCGGGCTTATGCAGCCTGGAGGCTCGATCAGTGCGGACTGTCCTACTTGCCTTCGGCATTGATCTCGGCTGCGATTTTTGGCTGGGTCCACATACTCTACGGTTCCTGGCTGTCGGTGCTGCTTTGCTTCATTGCTGGGGTCGTACTCTATCGCACGTACCACGGAACACGCTCTCTCGCTGCCGTCTGGCTGGAGCATAGCCTGTTCGGCGCAGCGGTCTTCGCGCTTGGGCTTGATCCAATGTTCTATCGTGGGACTTTCATCGACCAAGCCGTACCAGCCTGTAATGGGTCTGTGGCTTTTGTGCCGGCCTGGTCTGCACTAAGCACTCTCGTTTGAGCCGATGAGTTTCATGAAACCGCGAGCAAAGTTCCGGCACTCAATGCTTGAGCGGAAGTATCCCGTTATCGGGATGCCTCCAAGTTCGAAATGCGAAAGAGTCTCCTGTTTGATCAAAGCGTCAGTGCTGGTGAGCTGGACTGAGGTGCAGCCTATGTCCGCTTCCGGTTTCACAAGGATGGATCGCTGTCGGTGTGATCTCGAAATGTTCTCATGATCGCCGATGACCGCTGTCTCTGCGTTGCCGACATCAGAACGGATACCGCATTAGGCCACAACTATTCACAGCTGTGCGGCATAGTGCATGCTCTAAGATAGGGAAGTTATTAGGGCGCAATTGTCAGATCTTCGAAAACATCAATGATTTCAATATGGTTATGGCGGAAAAGAGTGGGAGTCGAACCCACCGGACCCGTCTAACGCGTCCCACCGGTTTTGAAGACCGGGCGCCCCACCAGGGTGCGATTCCTTTCCATCTTATCGCTCACGGCGTTCGGCCTACAGCCTGCCTCCGCGAGGGGGACGAACAACAACGGATGCTTCCGATGTCGTCGCCAATACCAACAGCTCGCGAATCCACGAGCTGTGAGCAGCAGGACCGCGTCGCGGTCTTGGGAGAATGACAGAGAGAGAATGCTTTTTCTCTCCGTCACAAGACTTACTTTACCGGCTCGCAAAGACCTTGTCAGCTGGTTGGATGATGCGCCGCCCCTCACCTTCTCGTTGGGTAAACTTCTGCTTATCGAAGTATTCAAGTATTTCGATCGTCATGTTACGGCCAACGCCGCTTTCGTCTCGAAACGGAGCAACCATCAGTATTTGATCGTCGGAATTCGCGGCTAACCGCTCGGCAATATTGCCAAGCTCCTTGAGATTGGCTGGTGTAACAAACCTCGTCTTGGAGATCCTCTGTACGAGACCAACACGATTAGCCCGGGTCATAAATGCGTCCATGCGCTTGAGACCACCGCCGACAATTTGCTCAATCTCGCGCGCCGTAATCGGTCTAAGGCCCGAGTCCTTAAAGACCTTCTCAACGGAATTCCAAAGGCCTGTGTCAGCGCCCTCAAGCCGCGCCGTGTGGGTCGGCAAGCGCACACCAAAACCTTCGCGCGCGAGCACCCCATCCTTCACCAACTCTCCAGCCACGGCAGCAGCCAGATCACGTGACATCCGGATGCCTGAACCGTCCATGATCCGGTTATCGCCAAGCCCTGTCGTGTCAGGGTTGGATTTATGCCATTCCTTCAATCGCTCAACCACAGCCTTGCGGAGCTGTAGCCATCGTGCACCGGCAAATGCCACGCGCTGGCCTTCATGCTGAACAACCTTGCCTGCACACGCGGCAACCAGTTTCTCGCATTCGGCACCGGTCAGATTTCGATTGATGGAGAACTGGTCGAGATCAACGCCGGCCGGTGACAAATCAAGAAGCGATGTCAGCGCGGACTTATCATCAGGCTCCCTGACGGCTTCGAGCCAGGCGAGGCGCTCCGGCTTGGAGCGCCCGCGCTTTGGTGGAAATAGATCGATGACCCGCCCGCCGCCGATGGTTCGACGCGCAGACTGATCACGAATAATGAAACGATCTCCATGAACAGTGCCAATTGGCTCATCGAGCACCAACTGGGCAAGTCCGGTTTCAGCTACGTCGATAGAGCGCGTGCCCAGCGTTGCAACCCGGCCCGTGGTTTCGGCAGCGCCGAGGTGGACATGCACAGGGGTCCAGTTCGACAGTGACCGAGGTTCGCTTGGCAACACCGTGAGTTCAGCATCAAACTTGGAAACTGGTTCAGTATCACTGGCGGTTGTTAGCCACTGACCGCGTTCAATTGCTTCTTTACGGAGCTCCGTGCCCGCGAGATTGATCGCACACCGCTGCCCTGCCCTGCCCGCGTTCGCCTCAGCGTTCTGCGCATGAATACCGCGAACGCGCAATTGCATATCGAGTCCTGCAACGCCGACGCTGTCCCCGACTACGATGGAGCCAGAGAAGACGGTACCGGTGACAACCAGACCGGCACCCGACACATCAAACCTGCGGTCGATAGCAAGCCTAAAGTTATTCTTGACTGCTCGAAGTGGAAGCGTTTGTGACTGATCGAGAAGATGCGCGCGCAATTCCTGAATACCCTCACCCGTGTGCGCTGATACGTTGAAGATTAATGGATTGGCCAGGCCCGTTGGCGCAAAAACTTCCTCTATCTCTTCAGTTGCAAGTTCGATTTCATCCTCTGAGACGCGGTCAATCTTGGTCAACGCAACAGCGCAATTTTGAATGCCGAGTAGGTCGATAATGGCCAAGTGCTCACGCGTTTGCGGCATGACTCGATCATCGGCTGCCACGATGAAGAGTGCAAAATCGGTCCCGGCCAGTCCGCACAGTGCATTGCGGATGAAGCGCTCATGACCTGGCACATCGATAAAGCCGATGGTTAAAGCATCAGCGACGGGCATGTAGGCAAAGCCAAGATCTATGGTCAGATTGCGCTTCTTCTCTTCAGGAAGGCGATCCGTATCAACTCCGGTCAGTGCTTTAACAAGCGAAGTTTTTCCGTGATCGACATGCCCGGCTGTTGCGATAATCATAGTTTGAGTTCGAGTTTCTCGAGTTGAGCGATGAATGCCGTCTCGTCGTTGAGACAGCGTAAGTCAAAAATCAATGTATCATCCTGGATCCGCCCAATGACCGGTGTCGGCAAAGCGCGAAAAGACTCAACAAGTTTGTTCAACTGCGTCCCAGAGCCGGACTTGCCGTTGTTGTGCAGCTTGATAGCCAGACCGCAACTGGGAATGGTCCGCGTTGGGAGCGCGCCAGATCCAATCTCACTTTCACAGTCAACCACATCGACCTCGGCAAGTCCTTGAAGTGCCTTGTGACATGCCGGCATTACCTCCTGCGCTACTTCTTTGATCTCGTTTGCTGGCCGCGCCAGGGATTTCAGAACAGGTAGCCTTTCGGCAAGGCGGGCCGGGTCCCTGTAAAGGCGAAGCACTGCAGAGAGTGCAGCAATCGTCATCTTATCGCAACGCAACGCTCGTTTCATTGGATTGGATTTGATTCTGGCGATGAGGTCTTTGCGCCCAACGATCAAGCCTGCTTGCGGGCCGCCGAGCAGCTTATCGCCTGAGAAGGTTACGACATCTGCGCCATTCTTCAGCGCATCCATCGGAGTTGGCTCGTGCGGCAGACCATAGTCTTCCAAATTCGCTAGGGTGCCACTACCAAGATCATTGACGAACGGCAATTCGTGCTCATGACAGAGATCAGCGATCTCACTCTCGGGAACTTCTTTGGTGAAACCCTGTATGATGTAGTTGGAGGTATGGACCTTCATAACCATCGCGGTCTCGGGACCGATAGCTGAGGCGAAGTCCTTGAGGTGGGTGCGGTTCGTGGTTCCGACTTCTGCTAGTCGACAACCTGAACGCGCCATGATGTCGGGTATCCGGAATGAACCGCCGATCTCGACAAGCTCTCCCCGAGATACGGGTACCTCTTTACCGACGGCCAAGGTGTTCAACACCAGCATGACAGCCGCTGCATTGTTGTTGACGACAGTCGCTGCCTCGGCACCGATTATCTCACAAACCAAATCGTCCAAATGTGAATCGCGATCGCCGCGTTGCCCGGCCGCAAGATCGTACTCAAGATTGCTCGCACCACGCGCGACAGCTGAGACTTCTGCGATCGCTTCGTGAGGTAAGAACGCCCTGCCGAGGTTTGTGTGAAGCACCGTGCCAGTCAAATTGAAGACTGGGCGCAGCGAGGGCATATCTGATGTCGCAAGGCGGCTGCTGATTTCGGCAAGCAATGTCGTCGTTGTCACATCCGGCGTCGCGCAATCGCGAATAGCCGAACGAATCTCACTCAGCAATTCTCGCGTAGTTTTAACCACCGCAGCATGACCGAATTCAGCAACCAATGAGGGTGCACCGTCGCTCGTAAGCATTCGGTCAACCGAGGGTAACTTGGCAAATTCTGACTGGGGCTTTTTCTGCATTGCGAACTCAGATTATCGCGGCTCACAACAAACCGCCAGCCCTATCGAGGCTGACGGTCAATGATCAAATTAAGTTGTAGCAACCTATGCCTGCGTTTCATCCCAGACTTTATCCGTGAGCGGTAGGCCAGCAATATGTTTACCGGTCACTGTTCGTTCAGGTGTAATGCCTGACTGCTCCAACAACGAGGCGACTTGTCGAACGTGCTGGGTCGAATGCCAGACCGTCCGCTCTAGCATCTCATGGCGCGTCGTGCCACCGAAGTAAGTTGGCACTTGGCTTGAGAAGTCTTCGCCTGAAGTTGCTTCGGACCAGGATCGGAATCGTTTCTGGACTGCTTCTCCAAAGTCAGCAACAGCCGCTGACGTCGTCATCTCGGCAGGCGGCGGCGCAACCATATTTTCATAGCTAAGCGTATCACCGGTTTCCTCCATATCGAGGAAGGCCGTGGGAATTTGGAAAACGTGATGCATCAGCACGCGCCACGAGCGCGGGCGGTTTGGCAGCTCCTTCTCCAAATTCTCGTCGGGCATTTGGCGCATCAGACCTATCGCGATTTCGACGATTTCCTGATAGCGCTGCTTTAGTTCGTCCGGCGAAAGCTCAGGTGCGGTATCGTCCTCAAGACCCAAGAACTCAACCACGTCCTTGATAACCTGTGCGAAGACAAACTTATGCCCCTTTGACACGATGGGAACCGTGCGCGCTCCAATCCGCTGAAGCTCTTCCATACCAGCAGCATCAGCCATCACGTTTACAGATTCGAATTCGATCTCACGGACCGACAGGTACTCTTTGACCCTAAGGCAGCTTGTTCAATGGGGCTGCCAGAAAACCTTGATAGGAGCGCTCATAAATTCGGCCTTTCTCTTCGATTGTTGATCAAGAATACGTGGCTGCGGCTGTCATGGCAAGCTGACGGCTCGGATACTACAAGCCGGATACTAAGGCGACCCGCCGGCGAGGTGCCAATGGCTATGCGGAACCAGCATGACCTGCCCCACTTGCTTGACCGCTTGATCTTCGCTCTCGATGCAGATGGGCCTTAGGGCGAGAAGTGTTTTGCCCAACTCGGTTTGACCCCAAATCCAATCTACGATTTGGCGAGCATCCTTGTTACCCGGCATCGCCAATGCAGCCTCAGAATAAAAGGCTTTTAGATCTTCGCTGCCTAGCTTCAGAACTTGCGCCGCTGCCAACTCGCCGTTGATAGACTGCACCTCGCCATTCGCAGCAGATATCGCCAGGAACTTCGCAACATCTTCAAGCGACATATTGCATNCNCCNACACTTGAACGCCCACGCTTCTCGCGGAACATGTCNTACCACTGTTGCAACGAAGANATCTCCGCAAGGAGTAAGCTTTCCGGCTTTTCAGCAACTTCAGCCGATGATCGCACAGGCANAGGACAGACCCAGCCGTCCATATCTTCCGAAGCCGTGGCCGGAGCATCTTCCGGNTAGTCGATTAATACNGGGCCTGCANTNGCGTTCAGTAGTTCCATTGTCGCNTTGAGNACACGNTGCTGAAACGCANTATCATCTGGCAGACCCAGAGGCCGNCCCAATTCAAATGGGACCCATAGCGCGCGAGGTGGATTGGTCTTCTCGGTATGCACTCGGATAAGACTGATTTGCGTGGTCGGAATCCCAGCGGTCTCAATGTAGTGCGCCAGCGCGCCCACGGCGCGCGTGCAGAATGGTCATATCGGCACCAGCAGGACTGTGTCCACACCATCATCTTTCATTAGGCCAATCATGCGTTCGGCGTGCGGGCGCATAAGCTCGGGATCTGTCGCACCCATAAAGGAGTAGTGATAGTCAGCAACTGAACCGATGGTNCCGGCTTCAGCCAGTTCACGCAGACGGTCGATAGGCAAGGCGACGTNTACATCNTGCTGAAANCCAGAGCGGTCAAAATTGNTGGAGACGTGACTCATTATGATATCGCCAGACGGNGTATCANNGGGAATGACCCGATAGTCCTGTCCTCCNACGTCAAAGGGGTGATCACCGCGACGCTGGAGNCCAGCAGTCGAAACTACAGCTACGCGGCGCTCCGACATACTCTTGGGGGCGACCCAAGGTTGATCAGCAAACTCCGGGCATGGCAGATTTCCTATTCGGCTGCGAGATGGTTCAGGTAGATCNTCTAGTCGAGCCAAGTTTTCCCTCCGCTCAATTCAATCTGAGTTCCAAGGAAACTGGGTATTGCGTTTCGCTTCGTCCGTAGTATTCGCTATCAACTTAGCAAGTTCTTGCGCCTTGCGAGCTATCTCCATGACCTGACCATAGGTGCCTCNTGNGTGCTCGTNATTCTGTTGAACCACTTTAAANCACTTGGCGGACTGCTTCAGGAACATCGAACGCTTCTGACTTGATCGTTTTCGTTCCGGCGTCAGGGCGTTTGCTCTCAAACCATAGGACTGTGCCAAATCACTTTTGGAAAGTATATTGTCGGCGGCAAGAATTGAACAACCGCCATGTTTAGGGAATCAAACTCACCTAAATGATCACAGATGATGACGATCAGGCGCCGCAAAAGCTGTCGGAGCGGAGGGTACAATCTACCTTGCGAAATATTGCGCATGAATTGAGAACGCCGATAGGAGTTATCTCATCCAGCGCAGATCTACTGCAATCTGAAGCTTTTGGTCCGCTTGGAGATGAACGTTATCTTGAATACGCGAAGTCAATTGGTAGAAGCGCCGACTTTGCGCTGAACATCATCGCACAATCAATTGATGACNCAGGGCTCAAGGCTCATGCGGTTGACTATGTTCTCCAAGACATCGACGCAAATGCCGTGATTGCGAATTCGGTAGAGCAACTGAAGCCTTTTGCGGACAACGCCGNTGTTTCCCTTGAGGCGGATTTGTTTCCAGGAAACCTG
This sequence comes from Filomicrobium sp., assembly GCA_002689605.1. GTDB lineage: Bacteria > Pseudomonadota > Alphaproteobacteria > Rhizobiales > Hyphomicrobiaceae > Tectiglobus. The sequence continues at coordinate 24,697 of NZGY01000053.1, read as the reverse complement.
ATGGTTCATTCAGATGCAGTGATGCTGCAGCAGATCATCAACAATGCCGGCACGAATGCGATCAAGTTCAGCCCAATTGGTGCGCGCATAGTAATTTCCAGCAATCTGCTCGAACACGGTCGGGCAGTGATAGCTGTTGCTGACAACGGCATTGGCATGAGTTCGGCTGAACTGGCCAGGATCAGAAGCAAGGGCTCAGCACCAGGACTGGGCTACCGCGTGATCCATCAGCTGTGTGAGCGCTCGGGGGCCGAGATAGTTGTGAACAGCAAGCGCGGCGAAGGCACAGTNGTTGAAATCCAACTTGATGCTGCTGGGGTGGAGAGCTGAGGATNATTCGCCGTTANACTGCGCCACGTAGCGTTTGGGGCCGTCGTAGTTGTGTCTATTGGCTTTGGGTCTCTGTTGGCACCTCCGGCTTTCGCGTTGGCGGCGGAATGCGCACACCGCTTGGAANACCTTCCAGCAAGGCAGCCAATCGGTCGTTCAGCCGTTCACCGTGTTTCTGCCAGAACTCAGAGTCATGCCGAATACCCTGAGAGAGGCGAAGCTCGGATGTTGGCATGAACGGGGCCAATTCAATACCGAGAGTGGCATGCCGTCCAACACTTGCAGCAGCCGACTTACGCATTGGTCCGTATGGCCACTGTTTTGCTTGATCTACCAAGTGCGCTGGTGCCGTAGCCAACTCGACAAATTTCTTTGCGGTTTCCTTGTCGTTCGTCTTGCTTGAAATGGCCCACGACAAATAATCATAGACGTGGCCATCCCATATTGCAGAAAAACTACCCGCAATTGTCTTGCGGAAAGCGCGACCACTAAAACCTGCTGCGAAACGCACTTCACCACTTTCAAGCTTAGCTAAAGCTTCCGATGGACTATCGACCCAAACGATGTGAGGTAGAAAAGCCTCTAGCCGAGCATAGACTTTGTCGCGGTTTTCACGCTCTGAGAGTTCTGAATAGATTGTTTGAGGGCTGACACCCTTTAAGGTTGCCAGTGCCAGTATCTCGATCAAGTTCTCAGGCTTCCTGAGGAATGCTCGCTTGCCCTTGAACCGCTTCACATCAAAGACGTCCGACAATTTGTTAGGCTTTTGTTCCTTGAACTTGGAGCGATCGAACAGAATCAATGACGACCATGCGAAGCTTGCTACGCCGCAGTCAGATAATCCTCCAGCCAAGNAATCAGTTTCAGGTGACGCGCCGTCTTTGGAAGGCGCTAGAGTAATTTCCTCTCGGCGCAAAAACTCGCCTTTTTCNCAGCCCTGCAGGAGCGCGGCCTGCCGCAATTCAAGGACATCAGCCGTTTGATCGACTGGCCGGCTATCGTTGAGTTCCACTCGCTGTATATCAATCGCTAAGCTCTGTTTAGCCGGCTGAATGATTGCTCTGAGTTGAGCTTGACCATAAGCGCCNCCCCAGCTCGCCACCCGAAGGTTCTTCTTTTCAACGGTTGACTGGGCAGCTGCCGGAACAGCGAAGGAACCCAAAACAGTGGCAGAAACAATAGCAAGCGCCACTCCAGTACCCTTAATCACGCAGTCAACCTCATTGCAGTTAGGGAGCCCTAAAGACTTTCATCGTGCTACCAGGGCAGTATGGCGGAAGTCTGTGGTTTAGCAGATTAGTATTTGGCGGGGAACCAATTCGAACCTAACATAGCGCGAAGTTCTGTCTGGANTTTGGTTGTTTCNGTCCTGCAAACNCCGGCACTANTCCGATTTGGCGGCCGATTGATTCTCGCGGACTTCAAGATGGGGGTTCGAGAACGACCCTGTCAGTCGGATATTCCGACCACTAGGCTTAGCGGCGCTCACCCATGTTTTGGCATCGTTGCCTTGGGACTTGACCTCGTCATCGGCTTGGCGGTCGTGCAAAGCACCATAAAAATCTACTGTTTGAGTCAGCAAATCTGCATTGCCTGACAAGCGGAGTTTGTGATCTGCAGACAGCACTTCAAACTTTCTGCTTACCAGTTGGCCCNANTTCAATCCGAAGTCGACCGTTAGTCCAGCTAGCCGCGTCGTGCCCCTCAATAATTCATTGAAGAGATTACCGTTGTTTGCACTTGAAGCTTCACTAGGTGGCGATAACTTCTTGTTGGCTAAAGCTCTCAGATCAAACCCAACTGTGGCATCACTGCCAAGTTCCAGGCGTAGATCACCGCTTAGTCCACGCATCATGGCGTCGTGATCCAACCCCTGCGCGTGCAAGTCTGCTGTTACCGTTGCGCGCCCCTCGATGCCCCGTCGTCCGAACACTGAGCTAGTCAGATCGCCCAAAGGAAGATTCACAAACTTGCCGTGAAAGCTCGACGTGGGAATGAGACCACTTTGGTCNATTGTGATTTGGCCGCTTCCTNTACCTCCGGCAAATGATAGTTTTGCCANTTGAGCTGACAATTTACCTTCGCNTAGAGCAACAGTGGCAGCCGCATTGCCCATGGNATGTCTGCCGACTATGACCTCNTTGGCAGACATTCGCAGATCAGCATCGAAGTGACGGATCAATGGTTCGGACCATGCGGTTGCAATACGTTGCCACCAACTCTGAGTGGCTTTCCCGCGGCNATCCGCCTTTGCAGTCCAATANTTCGTTAGGNCCAAAGTTTCAAAGGCTAACGTGCCCGTTACNTGTGGCTTTTCACGAGACCCTTTCACGGCGACTGTGCCGGTAGCGATGTTCTCATCAAACCGGGCACTGACCTTCTGAAAAGACAACGCGCTGGACGTCCAAGTCATCGGACTTGCGATTTCAAAATCGGTTATGCCGGCCCACTCTGGCCAGATAATCCGAAGCGAATTTGCGAACTGCCGCGTATCCTTGCCGCTGATGATCGTTTTGCCGTCTAGCTCCAGTCCGTTCGCAAAACCGATCTGCCCGTCAAAGTCCAGCGAGAACAAGGAACTTGAGNCTTTTATGGTAGNTGCTATTTCACTCGCGGCTTGTGCTGGTGCACTCGCGGTGAACTCAATCAACATTTTATGGCCGCGCCAAACTGCTGTTCCTTGTCCGCTAATACCACCCGATCTGACTGGCTTTATCGCCAGGTTAACATTGAACAGCCATTCGTTTCGGCCGGATGGCAGGATTACCGATATTCGACCTTGGGAAATTTTTAGCGATGAGAACTTGAGGGAGCGCAGCGCAGAAACAAGGGGTGGATAGGGCGAGAACTGCTTCTCGAGTGCGTCGAGCGGGCTGCCAACAACCAAGGCGCCCTTNTGCAATTCCAATACGGCCTGACCAGCATTCAGAATAGCGCGAGCTTGTTGACCAGTAAGATGGCCACCGTCGGTTGGCTTCTGGATAATTTTGCCACTGTAAAGTGAAACGCCGAAGTGGCCGTTGAGTAATGTCGATACGGCAACGCGGTGCTCGTCTCTCGGAGCAGCGACTACTCCCGTCGTATCAATGTTAAAGTCTATTCGCTCACTATCAATCCAGAGTGTCGCTGAGATGCCGACAATCAATATGGCAAACGCTACTGCGGCGGCAGTCAGAANACGTAGTTTTTTAGATGCTCGCCTCATCGAGTTCCGCGTTGTTTCGATTGTTCAATCGAACGGCCGAACCCGCCGCTCACTGCTGTTGCCACATCACTCGAACGATGCTGCTGTTTCCGTCTTAATGCCGGGATGGTATGCGCGCAATAAGCAGAACGCATGAGGGGCATGAACACTTGACAGNCACCGCAACGAATCATTAGTAACCCATCCGAACGGAAAAGGCGAGCAACTTGTCGGTCAACGGACAATTATTCAGTGGAATGCTTGTCGGTTGCAATGGCCCAAACGGTAGAGAANTGTGTGGACTGATCTATAGCAGGCTGAGTACATCCACCAAGCTGTTCAAATGATAATNCGCTCACCGCGCAAGAATTTAGGCAACTCGCCGGCCTGTCCAGCCGCGTGACGGACAAAAGTCCCCTTCAAACCATCAAGTTGCTGCACAGCACTGAGACCCATTTCCCGCACGGATCTCAGCAACGACCTGTCGTTCGCAAATAGCATATTAATGCCNGCGAAGACGCCTGCGGCGAGCACCGAGTCAAACCGCCTCCAACTCTCATAAGTCTCGAGCGTNATAGGATCTGCAATATCCAGCCCNACCGAGCTGCCATTGGCCATACACTCGGTTAAGGCGGCAATATCTCTAAACGCTAGGTTTAACCCCTGGCCTGCGATTGGATGCACGGCATGAGCAGAATCGCCAACCAAAGCAAATCGCTCGGCCACAAATCTTCTCGCAACCTCAGTTGCCAAAGGAAAGCTCCGACGGGAGCCAACCAACTCGATGGCGCCAAACCTACCTGCAAATCGCTGATCGAGCTCCTGGAGGAACTCGCGATCATCAAGCTGCATAATATGTTCTGCAACAGCCTTGTCTTCTGACCAAGTTATGCAAGACTGCTGCCCCTTGAGCGGCAGCACGGCAAACGGTCCGGCAGGAAGAAAGTGCTGGATCGCTGTCTCATGGTGTGGCTTCTCATGCTTTACGATCGTCACAATTCCGAGCTGTCGATGGTCAAACCTGACGGTATCTAACCCAGCAGCGGTCCGCAGATTACCGGTGCGCCCCTCAGCTGCCACCACAAGTCGCGAGCGTACAATCGCATCACTCTCCAAGAAGCTGATCAATTGACCCTCNTCACTAGAGACTTTTGCCACGCGAGTAGTAGCCAATACCAGAGTCCCGCTGGCTTCCAGGCTCATGCAGTTATCTATCAAGGCTTGCCCAAGAATATANGCAGGAACGATGAAGGACGCCGGACTACCGTCGTCCAGNACATTACTGTAGCAAAGAGCCTTGGGCCGAATGCCAGCTGTGAGAGGGCTGTCAGTTAATTCAATGGACCGAACAGGTTGAGCTGATGCCTCTATCGACGCCCAAAGCCCCAACGCCTCCAGCATGTTTCTTGATGCTGCTGACAAAGCAAATGCTCTGGGATTCTGGCGATCCAGCATGGCATCCTCGTCAAACCCAGTGACGAGGATCTTGAGTTCAGAGCGAAACGTATTTGCTACCGCGATCGCGAGCATCAAACCCGTAAAGCTACCGCCAGCAATAAGGATGTCGCAGTTTTTGGNTATCGGNATCANTCCACTGTGCACAATTTCCGATGGCTCCGCTAGAGCAGATCAGTTATCCGGAGCTAGCCGCGCNGACAACAAGATGATGGGATCTAAATTGAATAATTCAATGAGCGCGATCGATGTTCTCGTCTCACTATTGGACCTGGANCAACTAGAGATCNATCTCTTCCGAGGGCAGAGCCCNCAAATCGGATGGCAGAGAGTCTATGGTGGACAAGTCCTCGGGCAGGCTCTTGTCGCAGCAGCAAGAACTGTCGATCCGGAGCGCACCGCTCATTCGCTCCATGCCTACTTTCTCATTGGAGGCGATCCAAACCACCCGCTGATATACGAGGTCGAACGCATACGCNATGGTGGCAGCTTTACGACTAGGCGTGTTCGCGCAATACAGCATGGCCGGCCGATATTCGCTANGAGCGTGTCATTTCAAAAANCCAGAGGACGGCTTTGATCATCACAGCAAGATGCCAAACGTCCCGCCTCCAGAGGAACTACCTCACGAGCAAGAACTGCGCGACATGATCATTGAGCGCCTGCCCAAGACGATGCGCAACTATTGGGATCATGAGCGACCGATNGAGATGCGCCCAGTTGATGCCAGCAGATACACTGCGCAGCCGGAGGCTGAGCCTCAANAGAGCATCTGGATGCGCGCGAACGGAATCTTGCCCGATGATGAGCGTCTCCATCAGTGCATCCTCGCATACGCATCAGATTTCNCTTTGTTGGACACCGCCCTCATCGNACATGGCAAACCGTTATTTTCTGCCGATGTCCATATGGCCAGCTTGGATCATGCGATGTGGCTACATCGATCGTTCAGAGCTGATGATTGGCTACGATATCTACAAGACAGCCCATCAGCATCAGGAGCGCGAGGGTTTTGCCGTGGTAGCGTGTTCAATCGTGAGGGCAAACTGGTTGCTTCAACGACCCAAGAAGGCTTAATGCGCCCTCGCCAACCACTNNCTGCCCAATAATTAATCTTCTCTTATTTTTTGCCTATATATTAGTCATATTATCATCGCCTGAATGACTGCTTTTTGAGCGATGATTTTTTTAATTCATTTATTTCAATTAGTTACATCTTTCGAACCAAACTGGCACACTGCTTGATTAANGGTTTAGGCAGGGTGTGCTTGATCCTCTCAAATCAGCACTTTAGCGAACCGACTGACGGCAACCCTGGCCAGAAGTCGAACAACCGGGGGTTCGTCATGAAACTCGTGACAGCGATAATTAAGCCCTTCAAGCTCGATGAGGTCCGCCAGGCACTGACCTCGCTTGGGTTAGAGGGCATGACCGTCACAGAGGTCAAAGGGTATGGACGACAAAAGGGCCATACTGAGATTTACCGTGGCGCTGAGTACGCGGTGAATTTTCTTCCGAAGATCAAAATCGAAGTGGCTGTGTCTACCGACGACNCCAGCAAGGCTGTCGAGGCAATCGGTGCGGCCGCTAAGACCGGCCAGATCGGTGACGGCAAAATTTTCGTTTCAAGCATCGAACATACGGTTCGGATCCGAACCGGTGAAACCGACGCAAGCGCTATCTAAAGGGCAGAGGACAACTCATGAAGATTACGACTAAATTACTTNGGCTTGGTGCAGCGAGTGCTGCAGCAACTGCCGTCCTGGTNGAACCAGGACTGGCTCAAGACGCAAAGANGGTTGAGCCGGAAGCCCTNCAGAAAGAAGTGCAGTACGTGTTCAACACAATGCTGTTCTTGATTGGTGGCTTCCTTGTGATGTGGATGGCAGCGGGCTTTGCCATGCTTGAGGCCGGCATGGTGCGCACCAAAAACGTTGCTATGCAATGCACCAAGAACATCGCTTTGTACTCTCTCGCCGGCCTAGCGTTTTGGCTCATCGGTTACAACCTAATGTATCCTGGTGACGGCGGCTGGATCGTGGCNGATGTGATCGGCAAGATTTCGCCGGTGACCATGCCAGATCCTGCAAAGGATACTGCAAATGCCTACTCCACAGGTTCCGACTGGTTCTTCCAGATGGTTTTCTGTGCGACTGCTGCTTCGATCGTTTCTGGNACNGTTGCCGAGCGCATCAAGTTATGGCCATTCCTGATCTTCGTCGTGATCCTNTGCGGCATCATTTACCCAATCCAAGGTTCATGGGAATGGGGCGCAGGCTGGCTCGACGACATGGGCTTCTCTGACTTTGCTGGTTCGACGCTGGTTCACTCAACTGGTGGCTGGGCAGCACTTGTCGGCGCGATCATCATTGGCGCTCGGAAAGGCAAGTACGGTCCAAACGGTGAAGTTAACCCGATGCCTGGCTCTAATATGGCGCTCGCAACGCTCGGCACGTTCATTCTGTGGCTTGGTTGGTTCGGTTTCAACGGTGCTTCTCAGCTTGCTATGGGCACTATCGCCGACGCATCGTCCGTGTCTAAGATCTTCGTCAACACCAATCTGGCAGCCGCCGGTGGTGTCGTAGCGGCTATCGTTTTGAACCAGATCTTCTATGGCAAAGTCGATTTAACGATGGCACTCAACGGAGCACTTGCTGGCCTCGTCTCAATTACGGCAGAGCCATTGACACCTGCGATTTGGCAAGCAGTCGTTATCGGTGCAATTGGCGGTGTGATCGTTGTCTTCACAGTACCGCTGCTGGACAAGCTGAAGATCGATGACGTTGTCGGAGCCATCCCGGTCCACCTGNTCGCNGGNATATGGGGGACGCTNGTCGTTGCCTGGACCAACTCCGATGTGTCGATTGTTCCGCAGCTAACAGGTGTGATTGCGATCGGTGTGTTCGTCTCGGTAGCGAGCGCAGTTGTCTGGCTGTTCCTTGCAGCGACCGTCGGACTACGACCGACTGAGGAAGAAGAATTCGAAGGTCTCGACAAAGCCGAAATCGGCCTCGAAGCCTATCCTGAATTCGGTTCTGGAAGTCANCGTATCTAANTCCTCCCTCCCAGGAAGCGGAGAGCTCCCTCTCCGCACCTCTGACTGGGCCTGCTCCGTGCAGGCCCATTTTTTTGACTTCAAGACTGCAAGACAGTCTGNGGCTCGGCACTTCAACCCAACGCGCTCAATCCACCAATGCACGCTGATTGTTCTTGCCAACCAGAAAAAGNCGAACCAGTCTGATTATCTGCAGAACAACCTTATAAAGGTAGGTTCTATTATGATCAGAGAGCATCGCTCTTCGACATGGATCGCGATCTTTTTTGCCATCATGCTCGGCAACCTGCTGGCTTCACCTAAAGCGCGGGCGCATCTCTGGTATCCAAGAGAATGCTGCAACGAACTGGATTGCTTTCGAGCCACCTCAATCGTTCGACAACCGGATGGAAGTCTCCTTAGGAGAGCCGGAAACATAAAGGTTATCGTACCGCCAGATTTTGAGAAATTACCCTCGCAGGATAGGGAAGCTCACGTTTGCGTGTTCAGTGATTTACAAGGTCGCTACCATCCGCGTTGCGTGTTTCTGCCGGGAATAAGCTGACCCGTTTGAAGTTGTATTTGAAGCTTTATGCATTCTGGATTGATGAAGCCTACGGCGTTGACACGCGCTCACCGCGACGTGTGGTGAGTTTATTGGCCCTAAACCAGCATATCGTCGAACACGTACCAATATGTCGAACAGAGAGAGCACCCGTTATGCCTTGGGGTTAAGCTTCCTTGGTGATAACATTTGAAGCTAAAGCAGACGATCTAATACGGAGATTAGCAATGAGCACTGCGCGCAAGATTATCATCGTTGACGACGACGATGACCTTCGCGAACCCTTGCGTGAACAACTGGCTCTCCACGACGAATTTGACGTGNCGACAGCCGACAACGCAGCCTTGGCTCTCGATCAACTTAAGACTGATAGATTTGATCTTATGATCCTTGATGTTGGACTGCCCGATATGGATGGTCGCGAAGCCTGCAAAGTGCTCCGCAAGAACGGCTTTAAGGCGCCGATCATCATGCTGACCGGCAACGATTCTGATGCTGACATGATCCTGGGACTTGACGCGGGCGCAAACGACTACGTCACNAAACCTTTCAAATTTGCAGTTCTTCTCGCACGGATCAGAGCGCAACTTCGCCAACATGAACAAAGTGAAGACGCTGTTTTCNCATTAGGTCACTACACGTTCAANCCAGCATCCAAAGTCCTTGTNGACGAAGCTGGCTCAAAAGTGCGGCTAACNGAGAAAGAAACATCCATCCTCAAATATCTTTATCGGNCGGGAGAGAAGGTCGNNACGCGCGANGTTCTNTTGCACGANGTGTGGGGCTATAACGCCGGCGTGACGACACACACGCTGGAGACCCATATTTATCGGCTACGACAGAAAATTGAGCGCGACCCTTCCAATGCCGAGATCCTGGTGACTGAAACCGGTGGCTATAAGCTGGTACCATAGNCGTTTGCATCAATGGCCGGAGCCAGATGCAAATGAAAATTGAGACTACCTCACAGCCCGTCAATCGGGCTTTGTTGATTCTGAGGCAACCGGCTTCTCTTGTGCTGGCAGATTGGGATCGGCTCTTTACAAATCACACGCAGTGCCTTGTCGCTATCGGTCGTNATGCGGTTGGGAAACGCCGCCGTCCATAACCCATCGATTGACCTGGACGCCCGCGGCCGAATCAATGNATNCTANTTGAAGATTCTGAAGTAGAGANATTTTTTGCGCCCCTTTGTTCATCGTATCCGGGCAGCGTCATGTAGGATCGAGGTACATAGTATGACACAAACGTCCATCTCAAATCATATTGCACGAGCGTCCCTTTTTCAGGGGCTCGACGCTGATCAGATCGACAGGATTGCGCGCCGAACAGAGCGTGTCCTCTTCCAGGCCGGCGATAACATTACAATTCAAGGCGAAGTTGGCGACAAAGCGATCTTAATTNTTGAAGGTGAGATCGACTGTGTTGCAGGCGTCGGCACCGATATGGATTTTGAAGGCGATCAAGGCGGGGCAATGCTCGGNGAGATGGCAATGTTCATCGATGACTTTGAACATCCCGCGACGTTTAAGGCACGCAACCAAACTAAGGCGTTGCTCATCGACAGACGCGAAATGCTGCAAGAGCTTGCTGACGACCCAGACTTGACAGACCACCTTGTTCGCCAAGTGAGCTCGCGCCTCAATGGTCTAATTGCCCAGATGCGCGATATTGAGCAAGGCTTTGGAACTTCAGCTTCTGAGATCCCAGCACAGCCCTCGCCCTAAAACCTTTACCCCACCATTCCACCAGANTTATCAATCGCTGTGAGTGGCGCNCTTTNTCGAATTGCTCTTTGCGCCGACAATNCCNATTCGGNCCNAGTANGGATCAACTGGCAGAAGTCAAGTCTCGGCTGACTACCAATTGCAAAATAAACACGGCGGAANTGAAAAGCGCCCAACACTCGGGGGGAGAGAGTTGGGCGCAACGCGCNAATAGCGCTTGCACCGGGAGGGATACCGGTGCGCCAGATGNNCATCGTCGGCTAGACGGGGNGCACTACCGATNTGGGGTGATGCCATCTGNNTNGNNNNATATAAGCGCAGATCTGGCTNTTTCAACAATANCCAATAGAGATGNTCACCAAATTGTTACCGATTGTAACAAGGTTATCCACCATCATTTATTGGATGTTGCCCTGATGACACTCGAATTGAAATCGGGCAACAGTGACCATTTCAATCCAATTCCAGCGATTCAATTGCGCCGAAACTCCAAACACTTAGTCAGGCTAAGTTACTTTTAAGCGTTAACCCAAGCTACTACTGAACCGCGTCTTTGAAAAGCTGTTTTCGTTCAAATATCTTGGTATCGAGCTTTTCTGGACGACTCAACTCAGAAACATCCACCTTTGTCTGCAATCCTTGCGCATCGTATGTAATCCAGCCCGCAAGTGTGGGTTCAGGCTGCTTTGTCAGTATTACCGTCAGTTGGCCCGCTGCATTTGGGTCTTTGTCAGCGAGCGTCACCGAAATTGCTTCAGGACTATGCTCGACCTGAATAATTCGTGCATCACGCAATAAATCCACGTCGGCGCGCAGCAGAATTCGGAACGGCGTATTGTCTAACTCGTAGACGTCTTCATTGCGAAGATCGAGATCCTGAACAGCAAGGAATCTACCATCCGAAACGACTATCTTTCGGCTTGGTCGTGCATAGTCGAACCGGAACTTGCCTGGTTTATGAACAAAGAATTTCCCGCGCGTCTTCTTCTTGTCTGGATCGAGTTGATCAAACCGGCCTTGCAGGTTTTTCAAAGCATTAAAGTAGGCATTGACCGCTTGGATTGCCTCCGTTTTCTCTTGAGTAAACGTGTGTCCACCAGCTGCATCTTCAGCTTTAACTTTGCTGTCCCATCCAGCACCGACTGGATTTGCAGCCGGCTTTTTCTGGGCATTGGCAGGGAACGCCGCTGTCAGGAGCAGAGCAACTATGCTGAACCCAGCCCACACACGCCCCAGTTTACTCCAGAAGCCGTAGCAAGATTGCGACATTTATCCCTCATTGCGTTGCGATGGGAGCCTTTACGGCTTTGCGTTCACCATCTTTGCGACCAGACAAGGGCAAATAACTTGCAACCAGCAACAACTGTGTCAGTGATGCCCATGAGTACCATCACGCCCTCGGCGGAGGCTCTACGTTATACGCGTTGCAAGGACAAGCAAAAGCGACCGAGTCGGTCGCTCAGCTGTGGGTTACTCTGCGAGTGTTATCGGTGAGAACTACCTTTGCGGGCCTACCTAGTAGTCTGATCCCAGTGAAGATCTACCGCTCTAAGCAGCCCTTGCAACGAATTCGGAGGCTTTGCGCGAAGACTTTCGCAATGAGCGGGTCACAGCCTCCACTTCATCTTCGGTTACCATTGGGCCGTGGATTCTCAAAAGCGGGTCACCAGCCAGAGCAAGAAGCATATCGCCATGACCAAGCAGCTGTTCTGCGCCATGGTCCTGAAGTATCGTCCGGCTATCTATCTTGGATGCAACACGATACGCGAGCCGCGCCGGCAGATTGGCCTTTAGCGTCCCAGTAATAACATCCACTGATGGACGCTGTGTTGCCATGATCAAATGCATGCCAGCGGCGCGGGCCATTTGCGCCAAGCGCTGGAGAGCTGCCTCCACCTCTTTGCCCGCGACGCTCATTAAATCAGCAAACTCGTCGACAACTATAACGATGTTTGGCATTGGCTCCAGATTGACGAAACGGGTCTCGAACGTTGCCGCTTTACTAACGGGGTCAAATCCGGTTTGGACCTGGAAGCTCTCGCCTTGCTGAGCCTCCGCAACACGTTTGTTGTAGCTTTCGATGTTACGCACGCCCAGGTCTGCCATCCGCTTGTAACGCTCTTCCATCTCNCCAACAGCCCAGCGCAGAGCCTCTACAGCTTCTGCCGGATCAGTCACGACTGGNGCGAGCATATGCGGGATGCCGTTGTATGCCGAAAGTTCGAGCATCTTCGGATCAATCATTAGGAATCTGCATTCCTGAGGCGACTTACGGTAGAGCAGCGATAGGATCATCGCGTTAATGCCGACAGATTTTCCTGAACCTGTCGTCCCNGCGACGAGGAGATGCGGCATGCGCGATAGATCCGTAATAATCGGATTGCCGACAATGTCGACACCCAGCATCAGCGGCAGCCTTGCATCAGTAGTTTGAAATGCTTCACCGTTGAACAAAGTCTTNAGCGCTANAGTCTCACGGCTTTCGTTCGGCAGCTCNATTGCCAGCCCATTGCGCCCGGGCATCGCTGCAATGCGAGCAGAGGNGGCACTCATTGAGCGGGCGATGTCGTCTGCAAGGGCNATGATCCGCGAAGCCTTTATGCCGGCNGANGGCACAAACTCNAAGACAGTTATNACCGGGCCTTTTCTNACNCTGGTAATGTCACCAGTAACCCTAAAGTCGGCGAGNACCCGCTTCAGNTTTGCAGCTGTTGCGCGATGTTCTAGCGCCTCGTTGTGTGCATCGTTTGTTGGCGCTTCTGGTTCGCTCAACTGCTCAAGACTGGGCTGACTGTATTCGTCAATCTCGGCCTCGACTTCGAGTTCCAGGGCAGGCTCATAAGCAGGAACTTCCTTGCTTTCTGGTTCCGGAGTGCTGGCTTCAGCGCCACGCAAGATCCTAGGCAGGTCCCTCTGCGGCATCGGCAATGCCTGTGGGGCATGCGCCAATGGNANTTCTGGTTGATCCTCGGTCGGAGACGCTTCGCCACCTTCTGGCGCGAAGNTCTTGGCGATGCGCTTNGCATCGCGCTCAACGGATGCCTCTAAACGGTTCTGTAGGCCCATAATCGANTCATCGCGATGCTCGACATCTGGCTCGGNATTAGATTTCGGCTGCTCGAGCACTGGTTTCCTGTCGGCCCGTCTATCACCGATCGGTGATAGACTTGGAAGNTCTGGTTCCGACCAACCTGTCGAAGCGGAANCTTCGCTCGATGCTGGGGCTGAGTGCATTGTATGTTTAACCACTGATGCAACACCGCCAAGAGCCCCACTTACCCAAGTGCTCGCNTCNGTTTTCGGCGNGTCTCGCTTCNTGCNCTTGGAGGAAGACTTCCGTCGCTTCAAGATCAGGAATATGTGCTTGCGATCTAGACCAATGGCTCGAGAAAAAGTCCAAGCTCCAAACGAGAAAAGCGATAAGCCGGCAAGAGTATCAGCGAATGACATTTGAAACNGAGCGAGTAGCCCGACGACCAGGTTAAGGCTGACATCGCCAAGAATGCCGCCGTAGCCGTGATGAAACATCCAACCTTCCACGGTTGGNAGCGCCGAACTCCCACCNGCTATTGCAAGTACTGCCACAGCAGCAAAGNATGCCCGGATTTGGAAAGCCTCCACTCGGTCCGACAACAGTAGTTGAAGCCCCCATACAAGGCAGCAGACCATTAACACGACCGAACTCANGCCGATTGTGTGGAGCAACAGGTCAGCAACAGCAGCACCTGGCGCGCCGAGCGCATTGCTGGGNAGCTGTCTGCTATCCACGCTGAGACTTGGGTCCNTGGCTGACCAAGTGAGCAACGAAAGCCAGACTGCGGCGCTGAATGCCAGCAGAGCTATACCACCTAATCTCCTGACCCATCCGATCAANAGAGCTTCGACCGNCCTCGGAAGCAGCTTTTTGTGGCTGTCGCGGTACGTATATTTAATCGCCATTACGCATAACCATTGGCAACGAGCTGGCTGCATCGCGATGTGAACTGTGGGCACTTTCGGATGCCCAATCCAAGTCACAAGGTCAGCCAGGTTCTGAACTATTTCGATTTTTAATGAAACAGCGTTGCCAGGACGTTAGCGATCNGTTGTCAGATCGTAATNGNTTGACCCATTTTGAGNCAGCCGGAAAATTANGGCATTACCAGCNCTAGAGCCCGATCGTTTCAGNTGGAAGNGCTTGGNGCATCCANCTNAAACGTGANTCGGTCTCTAAACNTANTGAGTANAGCAAGATTCACGTTCCGGCCAACAAAGTGAGCAAGTCGAACGGTGATTCCATNCGGAACGATCTTGTTCTAGTCGTTGATAGCCTGATAGACCAGCGCACGGGTCAATTGACGATATCGAAGACGCATCAGCCCAGGACATGCTGCCATAAAGACAACAGCCAGCTCTTCAATCGGATCGACCCAGAAATAGGTCCCATAAACGCCAGACCAGTAGAAGTCGCCTGCCGTACCAGCACTTGCAGCTAGGCCGTCCGCTCGACGTACAGCGACCCCTAAGCCAAAGCCATAACCGTCGCAGGCAGGATCCATTGTATCAGCAATGCGGTTGTCGATCTCTGGGCCGAGATGATCAGAGGTCATTAGTTCGATTGTCTTGCGTCCGAGGACGTGAGCCTCACCGTCACCACCGCCTTGTAGGAGCAATTGAGCAAATGCCATGTAGTCGGATGATGTCGAGACAAGACCAGCGCCTCCTGCTTGCCAATGTTTGGTTTGCCCATCGGTGTGAAGAACGACGGGTTTGCTGCCTGTCAGTGGATCTTTCTCAAAAGTCTTTGCATAACGGCCAAGGTCATCCTGGTTCAGCTCAAAACTGGTGTCCGATATGCCGAGCGGAGAAAAGATGTTCTCGGCCAGGTAGTCACCCAGCTGCTGACCTGAGTGTCGTTCCACAATGAAGCCTAGAACATCCGTAGAAAAGCCATACTCCCACTTCGTTCCCGGATCGAAAATCAGTGGGCATTCGGCCAGCGTGGCCAGCATTTCATCTGTTGTTAGGAGATTAGGGGCTGATGCCGATGAGCCCGGATAGCGTTGGTAAACGGCGGTTGTTCCACGGTTCTGATAGGTGAGGCCAGATGTATGGCGCAAAAGGTCTTGCACTGTCGGTTGGCGCGTTGCTGGCCGGGTGATAAGCGTGCCATGGCGGGCCACCTCACCGACCCGGAGGTCTGACAGCTCGGAAAGGTGGTCAGAGACATCGTCACCAAGCAACAGGCGCCCCTGTTCGAACAGTTGCAAAGTTGCAAGCGAAACCACCGGCTTTGTCATAGAAGCAATTGAGAACAGCGTATCCGTCGTCATTTTGGTTTTGGCGACTGGATCGCTGTAACCGAAGGCCTCGTGGAACAACGTCTGTCCTTGCCGTGAAATGGCTATGACGCAGCCAGGTATGCGCGCCTCTTCAACTTCGCGCTGTATTGCTTTTCGCAAGACATCAAGCCGCCGTGAGGAAAAACCAACCTGCTCCGCTTTGACACAAACTTCAGATTTGCTTCGTGCAGCCTGGCTAGCCTTGTCCATTTCATTGTTCCCTGCGTTCATCCCCAATCCCACATTGTTAAGCGAGATTTGGCCAAACCACAAAAAGCGACGACCTCGCAACCCATTTTGGGCTGCGAGGCCGAACGTTCATAGACTAGCTGTCTGTTACTAAGTTCTTAACGACCAGCCATATCATCTTCCGGATTGGCACTGATGTTATGAATTGCGAGGTCTGCACCGCGCGCTTCATCTTCCTCGCTCATACGGAAGCCAAACAGCATGTGCACGATGGAGAAGACGACATAACCAGCGACGAAACCTGCTGCCGCTCCAATTACGCTACCAGCAATCTGGCTGAGCAAGCTGACGCCGCCCATTCCTCCGAGTGCCTCGAGACCGAAAATTCCGCAGGCGATCCCGCCCCAGACGCCGCATAGACCGTGCAATGGCCAGACACCGAGCACATCATCGATCTTCCATTTGTTTGAAGCGAGCTGGAAGAAGTAAACAAAGATGACGCCGGCGACCGCCCCAGTAATGAATGATCCGATCGGATGCATGTAATCAGACCCGGCGCAAACCGCGACCAAGCCGGCAAGCGCGCCGTTATGGACAAAACCTGGGTCATTGCGGCCGACGATGACAGCGGCAAGGATTCCCCCTGCCATAGCCAAGAGAGAGTTCATCGCGACGAGACCAGAGACGCCTTCCAGCGACTGTGCACTCATAACGTTGAAGCCGAACCAACCGATGCAAAGCAGCCAAGAACCCAGCGCGAGCCAGGGAATAGATGATGGCGGAATGCCATTCGAGGAGCCGTCCTTGCCATAACGCCCCTTTCGAGAACCCAAGACCATGACAGCAGCGAGTGCCGCCCAGCCGCCGAAGCCGTGAACAACAACTGAGCCCGCGAAGTCATGGAAATCAGCGCCGAACACACCATTGAACAAGCCACTCTGGAGGCCAAAGTTGCCGTTCCAGACGATACCTTCGAAGAGCGGATAGCACAGGCCAACCAACAGAGCCGTGGCAACACACTGCGGTAAGAACCTCGCGCGCTCCGCAATACCCCCCGAAATGATAGCCGGGATCGCAGCAGCAAATGTGCACAAGAAGAAGAATTTGACGAGGCTCAAGCCATTTCCATCAAAGCCTTCGGCTGCACCGGAGATATCCTTGGCACTCATCAAGAAAGTGACGCCATATGCTACGGCATAACCAATGAAGAAATAGACCACAGTCGAAATCGCAAAATCGACCAAGATCTTGCACAGCGCGTTGACCTGATTCTTGCGGCGTACAGTGCCGACTTCAAGGAAGGCAAACCCTCCGTGCATAGCGAATACGAGGATAGCCCCCATCAGGAGGAAGAATACGTCTGCCCCCGGTTGAATCTTTTCCATTCCCCAGCCTCTTTTCTGGCGCGCAGCTTTGCTGCTTGTTTTCTATGCAGGCGCCATGCATTTAGGCGTTCTGATCACAACAAAGGCTGCATGACCAAGAATTGTGCCAACTGTTAATAATTTTTTAACCATTGTAATTTGATGGATTTATATGCGCGGCAGCAACTGAGGCTAATTTTTGATGCCTATCTTTTGATCATCCTGCTTGGTTTGATTGCCTATATTTGAGTCATGCTGATTTTGGATGCCGTGACGTGCTTGCTTTGAGCAACAGAAATGCGCTCTGCATCGGTAAATTACTAAGTTTGGATTTCGCGGTGCGCTGGAGCTATAAGACGGCATGAACGAAGCTAGGACGATACCGATCCACAAAATGAACGGTCTGGGTAACCAGATCGTTATTGCCGATCTGCGTCAAAGCACGGTCACTTTGAATGGTTCGCATGCTTCACAAATTGCCCAACATCCACGTACACACTTTGATCAATTAATGGCATTGGTGCCGGCCAAGTCGCCTGGAACAGAAGCATTCATTGAGATCTTCAATCAGGACGGATCAACTGCGGGTGCATGCGGTAACGGCATGCGTTGCGTCGGTCTTGTTATGCAAGAGCCTGGCAGCTCGGCAACTTATGAAACCAGCACCGGTTTGTTACCGGTCCAACGAGATCAAGCGAACATTTTGACGGTGGATATGGGCGAGCCTCGGCTCCGCTGGGATGAAATTCCCCTGAGAGATGAGTTCCACGACACAACGCGGATTGAGCTCCAGATTGGGCCGATTGATGATCCGGTTCTACATTCGCCGTCTGTGTGTAGTATGGGAAATCCGCATGCCATCTTCTGGGTACCGGATGTTGAAACGCCGGCGCTGGAAAAATTTGGGCCTCTGATTGAAAACCATCCAATCTTTCCGGATCGCGCCAATATCACGATTGCGCATGTCCTCCATGACGAGCACGTCAGAACGCGCACCTGGGAGCGCGGCGCCGGCCTGACCGAAGCGTGCGGCTCGGCCGCTTGTGCCACACTGGTTTGTGGAGCCAGGCTGGGGTATCTCAAGCGCTCCGCCACCGTGAGTGTACCTGGCGGAGAGTTGCAAATTGAATGGACTGAGGCCGGACGCGTGCTGATGAGCGGACCTGCCGAGCATGAGTACCAGGGCGAGGTGACGATCGCCGATGACGGATCGGTCGAAATCAATATCTGACCATGATGCTGATCGCGCAGATCCGAGCCAGCGTTATGCTGCCGGATCTCGCGTTGTTACGCTTGGATGCCGTCTGAATACCTTCGAGTCTGAGATCATTCGGAAGAATATGACTGGTGCGGGCCTCGATGACGCAATCGTAATCAATACGTGCGCAGTTACCTCAGAGGCCGTTCGTCAGGCATCGCAAACGATCCGCAAGCTCAGACGGACCAATCCAACAGCTCAAATCATTGTCACAGGATGTGCGGCTCAGATTGAGCCTGAACGATTTGCCGACATGAATGAAGTCGACCATGTGGTTGGTAATTCAGAGAAACTGATGCCAGACACGTTTCTCGCCTTGACCAAACCCGAGGCTGAGAGAACCCAAGTTACCGACATCATGGAGGTGCGTGAAACTGCAGAGCACCTAGTTGATGGATTTGCATCTCGCGTGCGCGCCTATGTTCAGATCCAAAATGGCTGCGACCATCGCTGTACGTTTTGTATAATACCTTATGGCCGCGGTCCCTCGCGTTCGGTCCCGGCTGGCACCGTGATCGATCAGATCGGAATGCTTGTCGACAATGGCCGCAAGGAAGTGGTTTTAACCGGGGTCGACATTACTTCGTACGGTCCTGACCTGCCGGGGTCTCCAACTCTTGGGCGCCTTGTCAAACAGGTTCTAAAACATGTGCCACACCTCGAACGACTAAGGCTATCATCCCTTGATCAAGTGGAGATCGATCCTCACCTGTTAGATGCCATCGGTAGCGAGTCAAGGCTCATGCCTCATCTCCATCTTTCAATGCAATCAGGTGATGATCTGACTTTGAAGCGCATGAAACGCCGCCATTTGCGGAATGACGCAATCGAGTTCTGCCGGAGAGCGCGCGAGCTGCGTCCTGATGTTGTTTTTGGTGCCGACTTGATCGCTGGTTTTCCGACCGAGACCGAGGAGATGTTCCAACGGACACTAGATATCGTTGATGAGTGTGAATTGACGTATCTCCACGTTTTCCCATTCTCGCCGCGTGTCGGGACGCCAGCCTTGAAGATGCCTCAGTTGGAACGGCGCATAATCAAAGAGCGTGCCGCTCGATTGCGCGATAAGGCCAGTGCGAAATTGACTGCTTACTATGAAGATCAGATCGGCCAAATCACCGAAGTCCTGATGGAACGTGATGAAATTGGGCGAACGCCACAGTACGCTCAGGTGTGCATTCAATCCGGTCGGGCAGATCCGGGTGACGTGATGCGTACCCGGATTACCGGACACAATGACCAGCAACTTCTTGCGGAGCCTCTCTCATGAGTGACGGTGAAAAAAAACAGGGCTTCTTTGGTCGACTGTTTTCTCGGTCGGAGGCGCCAACGGAAGCGGTAGAAGCGCCGGCAGAAGACAACGTCGAGTCATTGCCAAAGGCGGCAGAGACTGAGCCAACCTCTAGCGACCATTCATCCAGCGCGTCTGAAAATGTTCAAGAAGCGCCCGCAGAATTGTCATCATCGGAGCCAGAGCCGACAAGTACGTCTGCCGAAGCCACGGAACCTGAAGCAGAGGAAACGGCTCCGAAACAATCCTGGTTTCAAAGACTAAAGGCGGGTCTCTCGAAAACCTCCTCCAAGTTAACTGAGGGCATCACGAGCGTCTTCACCAAGCGCAAGCTCGATGCATCCAGTATTGATGATCTCGAAGATCTTCTGATCCAGGCAGACCTTGGCGTTGATACGGCTATGCGCATCACCGACAAGATCTCCGATGGCAGGTACGATAAGGGCATTTCTGCAGATGAAGTTCGCGAGATTCTCGCAGATGAAGTCGAAAGCGTTTTGAAGCCGGTCGCACAGCCGCTCACGATCAATCCAGAAAATCGTCCGCAGGTCGTTCTGATGGTCGGCGTCAACGGTACTGGGAAAACAACCACTATTGGCAAGCTTGCTGCCAAATACCGAAACGAAGGTAAGAAGGTGCTCTTAGCGGCGGGCGATACCTTTCGAGCCGCAGCAATAGAACAACTGCAAGTTTGGGGTGAGCGAACAGGATGCGAAGTGATGTCCAGGGAAGTCGGCGCTGATGCAGCCGGACTTGCCTTTGATGCACTGACCAAAGCCAAATCGGAGGGCTTTGACGTCCTAATGATGGATACGGCGGGCCGCCTGCAGAGCAAGGCCGATCTCATGGACGAACTTGAGAAAATTGTGCGGGTATTGAAGAAAGTTGATCCTGATGCGCCGCATAACGTTTTGTTAGTACTAGACGCAACAACCGGACAAAATGCGCTTAGTCAGGTCGAGGTTTTTGGCGAACGCGCCGGCGTGACCGGGCTCGTCATGACAAAACTTGATGGGACAGCCCGCGGCGGAATACTTGTCGCAATTGCAAATAAGCACCAAATTCCGGTACACGCCATTGGCGTTGGCGAGGGTGTCGAAGATTTGGCACCGTTTGATGCTAAAGAATTTGCTCACGCTATTGCGTTAGAATAGCAAGCTACCAATTTATCGAAAATTGCCACGGGTGACCGTGGTCCCCTCTTTTCGCATCCCGGGATTATTCGCTGATCATGAAGTGGCTACTGAAGAAATATCCTTTCAATGCCGAGCAGACTGTCAATATTCTCGGAGAATTCGGTCCGCTGGTGGCGATGTTCATCATCAACGCCACACACGGAATTATCGCTGGTACGTGGGCACTGATCATTGCGACTCTGATATCCGTTGTCGCGATGCTTTGGGTGCTGAAGCGGCTTCCAATGTTCCCGCTTATAGCAAGTGGTGTAACGATCGCCTTTGGCATCATGACGTTGCTTACCGGCGACGCGATGTGGATCCAGATCAAAGTGACGATCTTCAACATCATGTTCGCGGTATTCCTCTTTGTCGGTCTCTGGATGGGCAAGAACTTCTTCAAGTACATTTTCGGGAAGACTTTCCATTACACCAAAGAGGGGTGGGACAAGTTCACTTGGAGCTTTGCCTGGTTCTTTGTATTGACCGCCGTGCTCAATGAGGCGGTACGACTGGGATTTGCAAAAGACGAAATGTACAACATACTGGGCTTTACAATGGATGGTGTGAACGTCTGGATCCTGTTCAAGATCTGTCTCATCATGCCGATGAGTGGACTTTATGCTTGGTGGCTCACTCAGCAGATGCAGCGATATCGCATTGACACCGATACCAGTTCTGCGCCAGCAGAGTAGAGTGTCCAGTAGAACACTCAACGGGCTTAGTTGAACGCGAGGCCGAAACGCTGTCCCGCTAGCCGTACTTGAAACCCGTCCTGTCGCTGTAACGAAGATTGTCCCGGTGAGCGCATGAACAACGAGCCAACCAAATCAAACGCGCAGGTCGCGGAAAACGAGCCTGAGATTGATCCGCAGCAACTGTCTAAACTGTTGCTAGAAACGGGCCCTCTTGCCGTTTTCTTTGTCTGCAACTCATATGCTGTTGAGATTTTTGGCGCGACCGAGAAGACGAAAATATTCTGGGCAACCGGTGCGTTTATGGTCGCCACGACAATTGCGCTGATTGCCTCCCGTATCCTCTTCAAACGCCTCCCGATTATGCCACTGGTTGGTGGAGTTTTTGTCCTTGGCTTCGGTGCGATTACGCTCTTCTTGCAGGATGATTTCTTCATCAAGATCAAGCCCACTGTGGTCAACTTGATGTTTGCGTCAATCCTGTTTGGTGGCCTCTTAATGGGCCAAGCCTTGCTGAAGTTCTTATTTGGTGAAGTGTTCAAACTCGAAGAACGGGGCTGGCAATTACTGACTTTCAGGTGGGCATGCTTCTTCGTATTCCTTGCCATCTTGAATGAGTTCATCTGGCGCTCGTTCTCGACAGATTTTTGGGCAGGCTTCAAGCTATTTGGCGTTATGCCAATCACAATGATCTTTGCTATCTCACAAGTTGGTCTACTCAATAAATACCAGCGTCGAACCGGTAAGGGCGAGCAGGAAGAAGATGCGGCAACTTAACATGGCTGTTGGTAGCAATGTTCAATTTGCATCGGGCTCGCTAACATCAGCAGCATATCCCGATGTGCTCGCGTTGCTTTGCATTGGTTGCTCGACCAATCCTTTTGCAGCCGACTGCACGATAAACTTCACCTGGGCCTGAGTCGCCGCGTAGTCAAAGTCGCCGAGCTTCTGATCAAGCGCGATAGACACAATGCCATGCACAGCGGCAAACAAGGCCCGCGCAGCCATTTTCCGTTGCTGATCATCGGTGACGACATGGGCCAATTTCTTTTCGACAATTGAGAACAGTGTCGCCTGGTGTTCACGGTACCAATCCGGCACCGTTTTGTCCTTGGCCAGTTGGTGCTCGAATACGGCGCGCCAGGCTGTTTGCGAATCTAGTGCAAGCTGCAAGTAGGCGAGCGCCATAGCAGTTAGATTATCTGCCAAGCTACCAGTGGCGCTTTGTTCAAGCCCTGAAAGCTTCGCACCTAAATCCTCCAACGTACCGGAGTTCACTCGAATGATGAGATCGTCAAGGCCGTCATAGAGATTGTAGATTGTCCCGACGGAGCAGCCAGCCTCTTGCGCAATCCGTCGGGCCTGAAGAGCGCCAAGTCCTTCATTTTCAACAATGCGTTTTGCAACGAGTAAAGTATTAGCCTTAAGCTTATTGCGATAATTCCGATCGGGCATTACCTGCCTCCCGGTTTACGTGTGACCCTGATACGTGGATTAGGCTGCGAGGTGATTATTGCCTGAACATGTCGCTGCTGGAAGAGGAAAATTGTGGAAACGGAAAGCTGACTAATAGAATTGTGAGGAGCAAAGAGCCCTAATTTAGCCCATTGTCTCCGGATTGCTTGGCTTCATCGCTGTCACTGAGCGGGCCACAACTCCAAATACGGCGCTCACAATCACGAGATACAACGCCATCGCAACGCATTGCGCCTCGAAGCCTACCCCAACATCAATCAACCAACCAGTTATGCCTGGACCTATGGCCGATGCTGCAACAGTGAAAGCCACAATGAGGGCACGAATGGCACCGAGATGCCGCGTGCCGTAGTACTCCGGCCATATTGAACCCAGGAAGCTGTGAGCTCCACCCTGACCTATTGCCAGAAACGACAGCCCGACAACTGCAACCCAAAATCCGGAAAACAAACCGAATAGAGCTAGTCCAACAGCCAACGGTAGCAAGTAAAACGGCAGCAACCTGGCCGAGCCAAATCTATCAATCAGGATGCCCGCAGCAAGATTGCAAGTAACAATAATCAACGAATACAGCGGATACACCGCTACATAGCTGGATAGCTGCCAGTCCTTTATTCCCGTCAAATGGACCTGATGAAAGAACAGTGCTGTAATCATAAAGGACGGCGCCATGATGCCAGGTAGTAGCACCCATATTAGCCAATGGCGCACTGCTTCCTTCCTCTCCCAGTGCCGACCTCCGATACCAGGTGTGTGTTCGTTGACCGCCAAAGACCGTGGCGTCCGCTCCCGATGAAGGAGATACATCAGCAGTGGCGTCGTAAAGAAAATCAAACTTGCTGCTGCCAAAAGCCAACTTCCACGCCAGCCAACCGTTGCGGCAATTGCAACGAACAACATCGGCAGCAATGCTTCGCCGAGTGCAAAGCCAAGAGAGCCGATCGCAACAGCACGCCCGCGCTGTGCACTAAACCAGCGGCCCATTGCGGTTAGCGCCAGATGGCTCATCATGCCCTGGCCGCAAAAGCGCAACCCGGCAACAATGCCTATGAGAACCAGCCAGTGGTTCACGTAGGCCATTGCCACGCACATGCTGACAAAGCCAATGAGCACAAACAAGGCAAGCGTTCGAACGCGCAAGCTATCTGCGACCCATCCAATCTGCACCAGCAGAATAGCCGAGATTGTCGTCCCGATTGTATATATGCCGCCCCATTCGCCGTGACTGAGATTGAATGCTTCGCGGATTTCACCAGCAGACAGCGAAATAAAGTAGGTTTGGCCAAAGCTCGAAGACCATGTCAATAGAATGCTAGCCGCCAACCAACGGGCGTTCTCACGTGCAAACTTAAGAGTGTTCATTCGAGCTACGGCAAGTTCGTACGGTTGGGAGAAAATTCAAGGTGTCGGCGTGCAAAGAGTCGAACTTTCGTAACTGCTAGCAAGAGCTTGTAGCATGGTATAGCCAACCAGCCAACCAGCCAACCAGCCAACCAATACACAATCGACGTTCTTACACCATTGCAAACATAAAAAGGGCCGGTAGCGCATGCCACCGGCCTATTGCTCATGATTTTTTGGATACTAGTTAGATCAAACCGATACGATCGGCATCGATCCGCTGTTTCCGCAT
>NZGY01000052.1 GCA_002689605.1 Filomicrobium sp. | reverse complement strand
GTTGCCTGAAAATCCTGAGCCTTCATGGTATCCTCGCTAGTAACGAACCGTCAGTCAGCAAGGTCTCACAACATTTAGGCAGAACAGAGCCGACAAAAATGGATGTGTCTTTGCTGACGCGCCGATTACCGGTGGTCCACTACAAGCAGAGAGGGGCGAACTTGCCTCTTTGGTGGGATGTCGCCGTGAAAAGTTCAATCGTGTGAAGGCTGTTGTCTGTCACTACTCGACAATCGTTCAGCGGTTTGGTGAGCCAGGTGCCGGTCACACCGCGAAACTGCTGAACAATTTTGTTACGCAATCGACGGGGACATTGCTGGCTGAAGCATATGCCCGCGCGAGTCGTGCCGGTGTCGATTGGAGGGCGCTTTACGATGTTATGTGCACAGGTACTGCCAAGTCCGGAACGCTAGAAAAGGTTGTCGGCCCGGCACTCGATGGTCATGCTGGTTCCGATCAGTTTTCACTGACGCATGCTCGTAAAGATATTGCTTACTATCAGCGCTTGTGTAAGCGGATGGATGGCATCCCAGTGAGCTTGCTCAAGCGGCATATGACATATTGGACCGGGCGGTCTCAGATGGGCTTGGCGATGAACATGTGTCGGCTTTGTTAAAGGCAGATGTCTTATCCAGGCGCGCGTCTCAATAGGCTTGTATGGACGTTCACGTGTCCGATTAACGGTTCCGAAAAAGCGACAGGCTATACTCATGTCAGTTGAGTGATTGAGCGAACACTAATGCGCTGATCATTGTGGGACATGAGTGCGTCGGATGCGTTTCTGGCTTGGCGGATGGGCTGCATTTGCAGCTTTTGTCGGAAGTTCGATTGTTTCGCCTGTGTGCGCTGAAACGACGTTTCGCCAACGCGCCGAATACTTCGATATCAGTGGTTTCGTAAATTCCCGCAAGGAAATGTGGGATGCTATCCGTGACTGGGGGCCAAGTGGCGTTGGTGGTCGCCTGATAGTCGGAACAGCACAGCCACGGTTTGGGTATTCCTACAAGTTCAAGAAACAAGGTGGGCAATGCTTTGCCACCGAAATGAAGGTG
This sequence comes from Filomicrobium sp., assembly GCA_002689605.1. Classification (GTDB taxonomy): domain Bacteria; phylum Pseudomonadota; class Alphaproteobacteria; order Rhizobiales; family Hyphomicrobiaceae; genus Tectiglobus. The sequence goes on along the minus strand of NZGY01000052.1, from coordinate 19,924 downwards.
AGCGTTGGCGTGGTTCTACGTTTGCCACAATGGAACGCCAAGGCCTTTGCTAAGCCCGAGTTGCAGCAATATTTTGACTGCATACTCCGAACAGTCACGGTTCATGGGAAGCGGCACGGACAAATTGCCTATGAAACCGGCCAGCAGATTGAACGGACAATGCTTTCCGAGTTGGATGGAAGTAGCTGTACTGGGTTTAAGGATCGAGCTGACACCATTTTCCGGCGGGTGATTGCCAAAGGTGGTGTCCGACAAAGTGATTTCGATCGGCGCGACTATGCTCGGCGTCGCTACCAGCAGTGTTACAATAGCTCTGGTCCGAAGGTTGATCTTAACGCCAACGATTATCGACGAAGTGCTGCTTGGAAACGTCCACCGACTCGACGCTTTGATACGGAGCCACCGAAGCGTCAGAAGGCAAAGCGGGTCAAGCATAAGCCGGCAGTCGAGCCAACGCGCCAAACTATTGATGCGGCAGACTCGATCGAGAAAGTTTCATCGGCATTAAACGGATTTCGATTCGCAGCAAAGCTTGGCGCTTTGCTTTGCGCAGCCTTCGCGCTCTCTATGTGGTGGGCTGTGTGTCATGAGCGCAAAAAGGAGTTTGGCCTTGGTGTCGGAGAGCCAGATATGGCTATGGCGAGTGCTGGCAACAGTCGGCCGTCGCCTGTCGTCCGTCAGGCCCAAGGTGCTGCAGCTTGGCGAACCAAACCTGGTTTTGGAAAACGATCTCGCTAATCCTGCAAACGGATGGCTTCCTTTAAAGCGGCGCTAGTCGTGCCGCTATTACCCTTCCATAACACCTGCAACGGTGAAGCCACCGTCGGCGCAGTAGACGTGCCCTGTTGTGAAAGAGCACTCATCAGAAGCTAGAAAGGCCGCCACCGCCGCGATTTCTTCTGGCTGGCCGTAACGCTTTATTGGTGAACGATCAAGGACGGTGTCAGGTGGGAGGTCCCCCTTTGTAGCACGTGTCTTTGTTGCGCCTGGTGCAACTGCATTGACGAGAATGTTATGCTCAGCGAGCTCGATCGCCATAGTCTGTGTCAGGTTTATGATACCAGCTTTGCTTGCACCGTAAGCGGCTCGACCGCGTCCACCGAAGACACCGGAGTTTGAGGCGACATGAATGATGCGTCCACCTTCACCCTGCTTCACCATCTGGCGGGCGGCGGCCTGTCCGCAATAAAAAGTTCCAAACAGATTGGTCTGGAGTACTCGTTCCCAAAGTGTGTTCGTCATTTCAAGAAACGGTTCACGGTCTGTAATTCCGGCATTTGAAACCTGGATATCTAGGCGTCCCCAAGTATCGACGGCCAACGCGCACATGGCGTCAACCTGCGCTCGGTCACCGACATTGACAGAAGTTGAGATTGCTTCACCGATACTGGAGCAGATTTCGGCTGCGGTTTCCTGAGCCGGGCATTTATCGAGATCAGCGACCAGTACTTTTGCGCCTTCGCTGGCCAGTCGGACTGCAACTGCCCGGCCGATGCCCCGGCCACCGCCAGTTACAATTGCGACTTTGCCATCAAACCGACTTGCCATATCAGATCGTTTACTTGTCTGATTCAATTATCAACGAACGACTACTGGGGTTTGCGCTCGTCTAAGAATTCCTTCACGAAAATTGGTGCAACGCTTTCGATAGCAGTAAGTGAATATCCGCCCTCCTGAACTATCACAGTTGGCAATGGTATTTCACCATAGATGCGGCCTAGTCGACGATAGGCGTCGGTTGATACCTTCAATCGCGATAGCGGGTCGTCCTGATGCGCATCCCAACCCGCTGACAGAACAAGCGCATCCACTTCACTTGCGAGTGTTGCAATGATCAGCTGTTGATTTGCATCAATGAATTCTTCGTCTGACGAGCCGGGCGCAATTGGAATGTTGAGATTGAATTTGTCGCCCTCACCAAATCCTGTTTCGTCCGCGTATCCAAGGTAGAATGGATAGTATTGGCGGGGGTCGGTATGGGTTGATCCATAAAACACATCTGAGCGTCGGTAGAAAATTGCCTGAGTGCCATCGCCATGATGTGTATCGAAATCGATGATACCAACGCGTTTGAAGCGCTTGAGTAATTCTTCGGCAGCAATCGCGGCATTGTTTAAGAAGCAAAACCCCGAAGCACGATCACTGTAAGCATGATGTCCAGGTGGGCGGCACAGCGCGAGAGCTTCGTCATCACCTGCCGTGATGGTCTTTGCAGCTGCGATTGCAGATTGGGCACTGGCATAAACCGCCTGCCAGGTTTCGGCACCAAGTGCGCATGCCATGTCTCCCATGTACCAGCCCGCTTGGCCGACGATATGCGATGGGCGTGGTCGCTCTCGCGGGCTGAGATCCGGATAGGCACTGACCTGCGGGTGGACATTGGGAAAAACTTCCGGTCCAGCGTTGGGCAACTCCTGAAACCGTACGTGCGCTGTTCGCAAGAATTCAACATAGTGGTCACTATGAACGGCATGTATCGGGTCGAGGCCGTGGTCATCTGGCTCAAGAGATTCGAGCCCCAGGCTGACTAAACCGGCTGCCATGCGTTCAGCTCGCTCGGGTACTTCGAACGGTGGTACGAGTTTGCCCGCAGCCATAAACTGTTGTGGCGCATGTTTGAGTTGGCTCTTGTCAAAGAAAAGTTTCACAGGCCGATCTCCGACTTTTGGATTTGTCGCCCTTGGAGCGGTCGTTGGCTTTTCCGTACTGCCTCAAGCGAATGAGCGTTTGAAATAGGCTGATTGCACTGGGGACAAAGCAGCGCAATCGTTGATCTCGCACAATTGCTACTCTGCTGCTGCCTGTCGGCCGACATCGAGTTCGCCGCGAATGACATAGCGGAGGATGTCAACGATCTGCGCGGGTGTTTGCACGACAGCAAGAGCTGCTGCATCGACCTCTTTCAGTGCATGAGCATGCTCAGGCTGATGCATGATGATCAATGGTTTGCCCAGAGCGGCAGCCAGTCCGGCGTCAAAGGCTGCATTCCACTGTTTGTACTTGTCACCAAAGCGAACAACAACGATGTCGGATTTCTCGATGAGTGTTCGAGTACGAATTGCATTGAGTTGAGCGCCCTTATGGTCGTGCCAGAACTTGTTCGGTTCGCTGCCGAGAATTTCGACGCCGCAGTCGTCACTGTATTCATGGTTGGTTACGGGGGCAGAGAAGGACACTGGTAGTGCCGCTTCAAAGGCAGCTACTTCGACTTGGTCGCGCCAATCGGTGTGGATTTCCCCGGACAGATAGATGCGCCAGGTGTCGACGTTGCTTGCCTTCTCGACTTCGAACATGATTGCCTCGTTGAATCGGTTTATTGATTGATTTTAGCGGGCGCCGGTGACGTCGACGTGCGTGCCGCTGACATAGCTTGCTTCATCGGATAATAGCCAGAGGACGGCTTCGGCAACTTCGTCCGCTGTGCCTGTTCTTCCCATTGGGACGCCACCAACCAGTTTCTTGAGGCGCTCCAGGTCACCAGTCAGGTCATGGAAGGTTGTCTCGATGAGGCCCGGGCGAACGGCGTTGACACGGATGCCTTGTCCACCCAGTTCAATCGACAATCCTAGTGTGAAAGTATCGGTTGCGCCCTTCGAAGCTGCGTAAGCCAACATGCCATGTGCGCCGCCAATACGGGCGGCCGCGGATGAGTTGATTACAATGGCACCGCCCTTGCCGCCATAGGTCGTTGACATACGTTTGGCCGCTTCGCGCGCGCATAAGAATGGTCCGCTGATATTGCCGCTCCATGTTTGCTCCAGATCAGCAAGTGGTATTTCCTGGATTGGTCGGTACTCTGTCAGTGTCCCGGCATTGGCAAAAAGTGCATCGAGTGTACCGAGTTCTCGGTCAACAGTTTCGAAGAGAGATGACACACCCGCTTCTGTTGTGACATCAGCTTGGACGGCGATAGCTTTGCCTCCGCCTGCTTCAATGCCTTGGACCACACTGTTTGCTGCTTCGGAATTTGAATGATAGTTGACCGCGACGGCATAGCCTCGGGAGCCCGCCAGCCTTGCTGCTGCGGCACCGATACCTCGACCTCCGCCCGTTACAATCAAAACCTTGCTCATCTTCTACTTACCCTGGTTGCGTGGCTCGATCCACGAAAACTGATTGCCAGGGAAAATAGCGCTATTGACGGGGTGAAGACTAGCCCTCGCGGCACATTTTCAACGAGGCCTATTAGCCTTGAGCGGCAACAGGCTTTAAAGGATGCAGCGTTTTCAGGGATGAAATACGCGGGCAGCTGAGGGTCGTGCGCAAGGCATCGCGCAGACTTTCAAGTGAATTGGTCGATGTGTAAGTGCCACCGGTTTGTTGTGAGAGACAGTCGATCTGATTTTCAGAGCTGGAATGCATATGAAAACCGATAACGTGAACGCGGATGTTTGGGTTCTGAGCACGCAACTTGCGTCCAACGGCACACGCATTGTAGCCGCAGTTTTCAAGGCCGTCAGTTACTAACACGATGATGCCAGGGTGCTGCAGGCTCTTTAAGCTTTGGGCTGCAAGCATAACGGCATCGCTCAGTGGAGTCTGGCCGTTTGGGCGCATCAGGCCAAGCTCTGCCAAGATGAGCTCGCCGCTATGACGCATCGGCGGAAGCTTAAGATTGACGTTATTGCAGACCGTTCCGAATTCACCTCCATATGTGATCAAGCCGGTGGCGCGAAATCGTGTGACATCTGGCAAAATATCGGTTGCGGCTTCACGGGCGGCATCGATTTTTGGAAGGCCATTTTTGATCGAACCCATTGAGCCGGATGCATCAAACACCAGCATTGCGTTTTCCTGGCAGGCCCATGCCGCGACGCTGGCGAGCGGCGACAAAGCCGTCAGGAATATGCAGAAAACAGCAATAAGCTTTCGGATCGAATGAATTCTCAGGGCCATAATCTAATGCCGCAATCGTGCGGGCACTCCCAGGTGCGCAAATTTCTATACCAAACTCTAGATTCACCAATAAATGTCAATCATGTGCAAATTAGTGCGCAATAAAGGCGTCAGGCTGTTTTGAGCGTTAATGAACCGTGAAATGGGCCGCCACATTATTGCTCAATCAACAACTTGTTTGCTCTCGATAGCTCGCATAAAGTCCTCAAGGTCACCCATCAATTGTTTCTTGAGCGAGCCAGCAAATAGCAATCCCAGTGGCATGAGGAGATGCGCCATGACAGTTTGTGCTTTGCCACTGAATATGATCGACAGCCGTGATCCGCCGTCGGGCAGTGTTTCGATGACGTGATCTGTCACATAGGCCGTGCCATGGCTCTCAGCGGTAAACGGATAACGGTAAGGTTCTTCAAGCTTAGCTATCGTCATCACCTCACTTGCCTCGCGACCGAACATAATGCGTGTTTCTCGAAATTTGGTGCCGACTGCGATCGGACCGTCGCTTAGGATCTCAGTGTTGGTGATTGCTGACACAATTTCTGGCCCGTGCATGATGTCTATGCCGACGGCATAGACTTGCTACGGCATAGACTTGCTCTGGTGTTGCCGCAATATCGATCGATAGACGGAATTCCATGATCTGGTCTAACCTCATGAGGCGGGCGGTGCATGACTACGTTCTTGAGCTGCAAGACGTGCTCCAAGTCAACGCAACCTCCCTACCGGGATAACCCGGGGACAACATGATTGCGGTAACGATTAACACCCTGGCGTCCACTGTCAGTTTCCATCCGGCAGGTGTGATATTGTCTTCGCCGGTCCTGGATTTGTCAGCACCATGCTGTAAGGTAAGGCATCCAACACAGAATGGGTCAAGGCTCCGCTTCGCCAATGCCCATCGGAAAAAGAGGAGGCACGCCATGCAACTCAATAAACTTGATCATGTCAACGTCCGCACAGAGAACCTTGATGCGATGGTAGCGTGGTACACCGATGTTCTTGGTATGCGATCAGGCGATCGACCGAACTTTCCATTTCCTGGGGCTTGGATGTATGTCGGGGATCAGGCAACTGTGCACTTGATCGGTGTGGAGGAAGATGCCGGCGCAGGATCGAAAGTGAATTTGAAGCTTGAACACTTTGCGTTTGCGGCGAACGGCATGAAAGAGTTCCAGGCAAAGCTCGANGCTGCCGGAGAGAAATATGAGCGGCGCGATGTGCCGGGCGGGATCATCACGCAGNNCAACATCTGGGATCCTGACGGCAATCATATCCACGTCGATTTCCCGACGAGTGAAGGTGCATAGAATCAAGATTTGCGACTTTGCGGCAGNNCCNCTTCTAGGGTGACTGCCGCGACTGTTAGATTGGCAAGAATGNGGTTGTTGGTGGCACAGCATTCACGTTTTGCTTCAAGCCAGCTTGGTCACTTCACAGGCTGTGCATCTGAGTGGGATTGATCCGCTAATGGGGTCCGAGCGGCTCGTGTCGATTGCGCCATTGACGTTTGCTGCGAGAGGGTTTCGGCTGTCATAAGGAGAGCCGTCGGGCCCTGTGACCCACCATCCATGCTGCGCAAACACTGATCCTGGTTCAAGGTTCGCGACCACTTTGCAGCGCGCAACAAATGCTCCGGCTGTTGTTGTTACTTTGACCCAATCATTGCTTTCAATTGCCCGGTCGTCTGCGACGTCCTTTGGGACTTCGACGATCGGGTCTGGCATCAGCCGTCGTAACGATGCAAGATTGCGATGCTGGCTATGGCAGAAAGCAACAGTCTTTGCACAGCTGAGTTGAAGTGGGAGTTCTTTGCTGCGTGGCGTAAAGACATCATCATCCAAGGAAGGGACGGGCGGATAGCCTTGTGCCTTCAGTTGCTCGGAATAGATCTCGATCCGCTTTGTTGGGGTTGGAAAACCAGTTGGATTTCCTGATCCGTCAGTTGCAGCAAAACTCCGGAGCGGAACCTCTGACGACAACACGATACCTTCGGGTTTTTCCCTGAGCTGGCCAACGCTTAACCCTGCAGGTTTCAACATGTGGTCGTGACCACGATCGGCATCTCCGCCGAAGAACTGCTCAGACATCCCGAGTCGTGTTGCCAGATCTATAGCAATGCGGGTGTCACTCCGAGCTTCGCCGATGGGTTCGATTGCTGGTGGCCTAAGCTGCACACGACGTTGGCCTTCCAGACTTACGTCGAAGCCAGTACGCAACCCTTCGCGTTCCCACGAAGTCGCCGCAGGCAAAACAATATCGGCATACTCGGCGCTGGAGTTGACAAAGAAGTCGATGTGGACGTGAAATTCGAGTTGTTCGAATGCCTGTTTCGCACGATCGGTATCAGGTTGTGACGCGAGCAGATTGGTGCCGAAGGAGAACAGCATTCGCACTGGATATGGATCTTTATCTATAACGGCCCGGTATACGTCACGTGCTGTTACCCACCCGGTGCGTCCTGGACCCAATGGCCGCTCCGCGAGACCGATGGCCTTTGCGCGCTGTTGGTCATCGAGCAGTTCATGACCTGAAATGTCAGCGAAGGGTGCCGCCGTACCGGGCACATTTCCGCCCTTGCTTCCATAGTTGCCGGTGAGAGCGTAGAGAGTTGATATTGCTCGATCCGTTTGTGTCGCCGTCAGGCTTTGACCGACGCCATTCCAGGCGTAATACGCCACGGTTGGACTGGCTGCGAGAATGTCAGCGGCGTGCTGCAATGAAGATGGATCGACGCCTGTTATCTTAGCGACACGTTCGGCTGGAAATTGAGCGGCAGTATCTGCAAAGATCTTCATTGTGCTTTGTGCGCTTAACGTGCCGTTGGGTGTCGTTATTTCGCGACTTGCAAATAACTCAACTTCGTCCGGACGATCCAACCAGTTGCCCATCTCAACATCGTAGCGCAGGAGCTCGTCGCTCCTGGTGTTGGCTGCGAGCAAAACGGTATTGCTACCTTGCTCGGTGAGATCACTTTCGCGAAGAAAAGCTCCAGTGTCATCACGCACCAGAAACGGGCCGTTGGTCCAGAGCCTGGCAAATTCATGATCGAAACGATCAGACTGGATTATCAGGTGTGCAAGTCCGAGCGCTAGAACTTGGTCCGTTCCGGGCTTAACGCGTAGCCAGATGTCTGCCCGTCTAGCGAACGGAATTGGCCGCGGGTCCACAACGATGAGTTTGGCTCCACGCTTGACCGCCTTTTGCACTTCGCCTGAGCGGGCAAGCCAGGTAGCCGTTGGGTTGTTCCCCCAGAGTAGGACGCAATCGGTGTTCGCGAAATCTGGAGTGCCGATGTCGGTGCCGTAGGTGAAACGCGACGCGACGTCCTTATGCCAGTTGCAGATTTCAGTTGCGTAAATGGTGTTCGGACTGCCAAAGCCGCGAATGAGCCGCTCGATCCAGGCAATGCCATCGGAGATCTGCGTGCCGCTTGGAGTGGTGACCGAAAAGGCGACTTGCTCAGGACCGTGCTGGTCCCGAATGTCACTCATCTTGGCCGCGATCTGAGACATTGCCTCATCCCAGCTAATCGGTTCCCAGCTGGTTTTTCCTTGCCCCTTGGGCGACGTTCGTCGGAGTGGCTGAGTCACTCGATCTGCGTGATAGATGAGTTCAGGCGTGGCCAGGCCCTTTGGACAGAGCTTTTCACCACTTGGATGGCTGTGCAGGGGTTCTATGCGATTGAGCTTGCCGTTCTGTGTGACGACGGTGCAGCCGCAACGGGATCGGCATTGTGCGCAAAAGGACGGAGACTTCACTTCGACACTCATAGCTTCGACACTCCGTTCCACTCGTTTCCGTATGATTTTGATAGTTCGCAACGACAAACATGCTAACAACAAGTAATCGTTGTGTCTGCAAATGGTCATACAACATCACAACGATATCTGTTTGATAATGCGCTCAGGCGGGGATGCTCTGCAACTATGCTGTGATTAACTGAACTCGACCGTAAATCCGCCATTCTCCCGCCACGCCCAACGACTATTCTGTTCGCATCATAGCCAATTGATCAGAACCGTCACCGATGTCACTGCGAGACCGACTGGCCCCTTGTTTCTTCGTGTTGACCGCGCGCTGCGCGGGGCGTCTTCTTTGAGAAGTTTCACTTTGCTGGTGTTGACAGTGTCAATGAGCTGGGCCGTCAGTTTTCTTAATTCGCCTGCGCGCCTGGCTCCAGATCCGCCGCCAGTGGCCTGGGCGGAAGCAGCGAAGGAAGGCGACAAGTTAAAAGTTGAGGGGCTGGATATTGCCTATTGGGCCAATCCGGATGCGGGTTATGCCAATGTCGCGACGAAGCGCAAGAAGAAACCCGTTGCGATTATTGTCCACTACACATCTGTAAAGCCGGTTCTAAGGCTCGTTGAGTACAGCCATCGCAAAGACTTCAGTCGTGGTGAAGGATCTTATGGTTATCATTTTTACGTTGGCCGGGCCGGTGGNGTTGCNCAAGGGGCGCCACTGACCAAACGGACAAATCACATCAAGTCCAANCGACGACCGCAGCGNACCAAGACGGCACGGCATTTGTGGTCAGGCAATACAATTGGTGTATCGCTTGTGGGTGGCTGTGATTGGTTGCTCCGACCGAATTGGCGGCGCCTCACCACTTGCACGGGCGAGNATGCGACGCCCGAACAGCTGGATNCGGGACTCGCGGTTATCCGCGCGCTGCAGCAGCGGTACGAAATACCGTGCGATGCTGTGTTTGGCCATGGTCAGTTGCAGACGGATCGGGCACCCTTCGAAGGTGAAACCCTGACTCAACTGGCTCGTGCTGGCTGTGCCAACACAGAGAAGATTGCTGAAGGCCCCGGTAANACTGGTTAGTGCTTTGGTTTGCCTTTCAGGGGCCTGTTCAGCCGACCGCGGGTGATGTTGTCACGCAGGTCAAGTGGCTGAGTTTGTTCGACTTACATTCGAGATTCGGCTAGATAGGCGGCGTGACCTTTCAAATCCGGACATCACCGTCATGAACCACGTCGAAGGCAAGCCCGGTCGGGGCAAAGCGAAGCAATCCAGTAAACCGAAATCACGCTCTCGCCTGATTGTTCGGCGAGTCAGACGCTCGGATATTGATGCACTGGCTGAGCTTAGTCGTCGTGTCTATGCGCCGGTGGAGGGTTATTCGCGCCGCATGTTGCGGGCGCAGCTGAACAACTTTCCCGATGGTCAGTTTGTGGCCGAATACGACGAGAAGATTGTCGGCCACTGCGCGACCTTCATGATCTCGGAAAAGGCGGCACTGGCACCGCACACATGGGCCGAGATTACAGNGCAGGGGCTTGCCGCACGACACGATGAAGGTGGTGATGTGCTCTACGGTATGGAGGTCAGCGTCGATCCGAATGACCGTCGCTTGCGCATCGGACAACGGCTCTATGATGCGCGTAAGCAGNTATGTCAGTCTTTGGACCTCAAAGGCATCGTGTTTGGTGGAAGGATGCCGGGGCTTTATAGGCGAATGAAAAGCCTTGGATCAGCTGATGCCTATGTCGAGGCAGTCAAGGACAAGAAAATCCGAGACAATGTCATTGGGTTTCACCTGTCAAACGAGTTTGAGGTGATCGGGCTGCTCCGCGATTACGACCCGTATGATCGACAGTCATTGGGCTACGCCACCCACATGTTCTGGCGCAATCCGCTGTATGTTGAGGATGAAGGCCGCAAGCGGGATGCGACTGCTCTCGATACAAAAGATNCCGTGCGCGTGGCGACAGTGCAGTTTCAGATGCGAGGCATCAAGACGAAGGCTGAGTTCGAACAGCAGGTNGAATATTTCGTTGACGTCGCATCAGACTATCGTGCTGACTTTGTCGTCTTTCCGGAACTCTTCACACTGCAATTGCTCTCTATCGAAGCCAAGCCGTTGGCACCGGACAAGGGCATTCAAAGGATCACGGAGTATACGCCTTGGTTCCTGTCCATGATGGAGCGTCTGGCGGTCAGCTATAACATCAACATTATTGGCGGTTCCCACCCGACGGCAATGGACGATGGTGACATCCGTAATGTCTCGTACGTCTTTCTGCGGGATGGTTCCGTACATGCGCAGGATAAGATTCACCCGACGCCGGATGAGCGTTACTGGTGGAACATCAAAGGTGGCAATCGGGTCGATACGATCGACACAGATTGCGGGCCGATTGGTGTTCTGGTCTGCTACGATGCAGAGTTCCCGGAACTCACCCGCAGTTTGGCGGATCAGGGCGCGCTGCTGTTGTTTGTTCCATTCTGTACCGATGAGCGGCGCGGTTATCTGCGCGTTCGGTATTGCTGCCATGCACGCGCGATTGAGAACCAAATCTATGTTGTCTTGTCCGGCGTGGTTGGGAACTTGCCGAATGTCGAGAACATGGACATCCATTACGCCGAAAGCTGTATCCTGACGCCGTGNGATTTTNCNTTTGCNCGTGATGGNGTGGCGGCGGATACGGCAGCCAATACNGANACAATCGCGTTTGCGGATTTGCGCCTNTCNGACCTGCGTGTGGCACGGCAATCAGGCGCAACGCAGAACTTTAAGGACAGGCGGTTTGATNTNTATCGGGTTGTTTGGTCAGACAAGAAGCGACGGCGTGTTTGAGGCAGGATCGCTTGAATTCATTGCAGCCGGCATATCCGTATTGTGTTAAGGGCGGATGCGGCATTGCGGGTAGTCTTGTGCAGTGNTACGATCAGNCATTCGCAACTCTTTCTGATGCTAACGGAGACACGTGGCAATGGCCGATATGATGCAGGATCCGGTTGCCTATATGGAGNGAACGCGGAAGTATTANCGCGCGNTGGGTTATGATCANNACTATGTCTGGTCGCACTATGATGATGTTCCGTTTGCNCGTCTCNGTAAACCTTTGTCNGACTGNCGCATTGGTTTTGTAACGACGGCTAGTCCGTCCGGTGGGCCCAGCCTGAATGACAAAGGTCGTAAGCAGGTGTGGTCTGGGGCCACGNCGCCTGCTCCTGATGATCTTTTCACGATGAATGTCGCCTGGGACAAGGAGTCGACGCACACGCGAGATCGCGAGTCGTTNNTGCCAATTGAGACGGNTGCNGNGCTNGCCCACGATGGCTTGATTGGCGGTATCGTTGAGCGCTTTCACGGTGTGCCGACGGAATACAGNCAATCCAAAACCATCCAACGAGATGCNCCGGAGATNCTCGATCGCATTCAGGAGGATGGTGCTGATGCGGTGATTCTGACGCCGTTATGACCAGTGTGCCACCAAACCGTGAGTTTGGTCGCCCGTCACATCGAAGCAGCANGAATTCCAACAATCATTATCGGTTCGGCCATGGATATCGTCGAACACTGTGGTGTGCCGCGGTATCTTTTTACNGACTTCCCACTCGGCAATCCATGCGGCCAGCCTTGGCAGCGGCCAATGCAACGTGATGTCGTGCGGCNTGCGCTCCTTATGCTTAAGAGCGCAAGCGCACCACGTACAACAGCGAAAGCGCCGTATCTGTGGTGGGATACTGGTAACTGGCGCGCGCGCTATTCCCGTGTGGAGCCGCATGATCGCGAGAGGTTGCAGGCACTGGGCAATCAGCGCCGCGTGACACAGGCAGAGGTCAAGGCTGGNCGTGANTAGATAAGGGGCGTGCCGCNCTGGCTGTGTGCAGCACACGCGACGCCCGGTGCGATGACCGGGCGGNTTTCTTCCTGTTTAGTGGTTTCAGCGGATCATATCGGCGATGCGAGGTTCATGGCCTGACGCGCAAGCCTGCAACCGCGGCTGTTCTGACCAAACTGGCGGCACTTTCGCTCTGCTTCGCGTTCCAGACGGCGAAGTGCNCCTTTGACTTTCCGACCTGCTCTGAGGACCTTGCCGCAAGCGCCGCGGCAATGGCGGTTCACGACGCGGTTCATGCCCCTTTGAGCCTTGCCAATGCCACGTGATGCCTTGCGCATGCCGCGGTCAGCTTTGTGGGCGCCTTTGCGCACGCCTCGTGCAAGCTTGCCAATGACCCGTCCAGGTTTACCCATGCGGCGGCTTGCCTTCTCCAGTTTGCGTGCTCCTTTGCCAAGTAAGCGAGCGGCTTTGCGGCCAACCTTGAGGCCCTTCTTTGCTTTCTTGAAAACACNGGCTTCAACTTGTGTTGTGCTAACGGTGGTTGCGGTCAGACCNGTTCCNATGAAAGCGAGGCTGAGGAAGATTGCGCTGTAGNGCNTCCTGAGCGGATGGCTTGAGGTGGCCGTGGTGGTCAACATTCTATTTCTCCAATGGGTGGTGCGTGGTTCGTGTCCATGGAGATAAAGAATTGGCGAACTTGGTGCTGTGAACCGCTTCACAAGTTCTGCGTTTGTCAGTTCCCTAGGGTACAGATTGGTTAAATTTTTTCCAGGCGCTGCGTATAGCTTGACCGGTNATGCGGAGGAGGAATTCTCCTCCGCTACAATTGGTGTCCGTCTAGTGTTTCGTTAACCGAGAAGCCGCCGTGCCCAGAGATAGACGGGGCCAAGGCGATTAAGTGGAGCTGTTGCGAGTTCGCGCTGGGCAATATAAAGGCCCGTCGCTGCAATGATGGCGATGCCAAGCCAAGTTGTTGCCGTTGGCATCTCGCCCCAAATCAGCATGCCGAGAAGGGCACCCCAAAGGATGACGGTATAATCCATCGGTGCAACGACAGCCGGCGGCGCAGCCTGGTGAGCCTCTGTTAGCAGGTAGATTGCGACCGCTCCACAGACGCCCGCAGCGATCAGTATTGTTGCTTGATCGAATGATGGCGTGACCCACACGAACGGCATCATGGGTAGTGAAATCGTCACAAACACGAACTGTGTATAGAAATGTGTTGTCAGCCCGCGGTCGGTGCGCCCGAGGCGACGTGTCATGACTGTTGCCAGTGCGTAGAGCAACATCGCCGCCAAAGCGACAGGCAAGCCATAGTTCAGCTCAGCGCCGCCAGGTCCAGCGACGATTAGAACGCCGACGAAACCGACGGCAACGGCTGATAAACGGCGGACGCCGACCTTTTCGCCGAGCAGGGGGATTGCCAGCAGTGTCACTGCGATCGGCGCCGCATAAATGATTGTGAGTGCTTCTGCGAGCGACATCATGGAAACCGCGAGGATGCCAAGATACATACAAGTGACGGCTGTTAGGCCACGCGTGATCTGCAGCAGCGGTTGGCGTGTGCGAAGAACGTCCCGCAGACTTTGACCGCGCGCTGCCAACATCGCAAAACCGAGTATGAAGGCGAATATCGAGCGCACCAGGATGATTTGCCATGGATCAATCGCGCCAGCGAGCGCCTTGGCACATGCATCCATCAGGGCATAGAGGAATATCGCGGCGCCAGCCATTGCGAGGCCCTTGCCAAATGTTTCAGGCGCAGTTGCAATGGCACCAAAGCTTTGAGGGGCTTTGGCAATAGCCGGAATTGTGGGGACGCCGGCGCTAGCGACAGGCAAAGCGACGGCATTGGCTGGCGCGAAGCCAACCTGATTTATGTTGCTCATGATGTGGTGCCCGCAATTAAGGTGCAGTGCTATTCAGTTTGATCGGGCTTTAATCATGGAAGGCTGATTTGCGACTGTCTTAGAAGCGACAACGCATATGACGCTCACGACAGCGACGAAAATTTTTCAATAATGACAGAATGTTATCTATGCATTGGTGGAATGCGTGGCTCAACGGTCTGGGTGCTCAGATCAGTAAAATCTGCATGACTTGGTAACGCTCTTGCGCTTGTAAAATCGACCAATGCGATTGCGATCCTTAACAGATGGGCTGCAGTGCTATGAGTTTTCAGCGTAGGTAGACTCATTGTGCTATGTCTGGAATGCATGCCGTCTCTTAAGCGAGCTATGCTATTTCAGCTTAGGCGCGCCGCACTCTTGGACCGTGAACAAAGCGGCGGCGTACGTGAGAGACGACGCGCCGTGAAAGAAGACCAAGCGACGGAGTCGCTTCGAACCTGACGTTCGACCATCAGGGTCAGGGGGCAATAACGAGGAGGCTGCTGGTGAGATTGGCGCGGGGCGGTGTATCGCTGACGGTGACACTGGCAGTGAGCATCAGTCTGCTGGTGCTGGTCGCTGTGGTTGTCGTTTTGGGTCTTGGCCTCGTCAGCGGCGCGCGCAATACAATGGCGTTGCTGCGCGATAAGTCAGAACTTTTCGTGTCGAGTATTGTCCAGCGCGTCCGTTCTCACTTGGAGCCGGCAGAGCGACAACTTGAGTTCATCGAGAACTTGGTTGCCGAACGAGCACTTGATCCGACGGATCAGGATCGGATGGTCACGATGATGACTGGTTCGCTGGCTGCAGCACCGCAAATCAGCGCAATATTATTCATGAACAAGGAGCGTCAGACTTTTATTATCGGTCGCGTTCCGGGAAAACCGCCAAGTAAGGTTCGCTTCTTTCGGCGCAATGATAGCCGTGATGAGGTGATGAACCAGGCCTACGACCAGACCAAAGTTCAAAAAGGTGTCATCTGGGGGGATCCGGTTTGGCGAGAGTTACCGCAAGAGACAATGCTGAACCTTCTGATCGGATTGCAACGGGATGGTCAGTTCCTGGGTGTTCTTATCGCAGCTGTTAGTGTGCGCCGGCTCTCGAACTATCTGAGCCATCTAGCTCCAGTTTCAGGGGCGAGTGCATTCGTGCTCTATAACAAAAACAGGGTCCTGGCACATGCGAACCTTACTGGCACGAAGTTTCCAAGGACCAAGGAAGAGCCTCTTCCCGCGTTGTCAAAGATTGGAGATCCGATCCTGGCGGCGATCTGGCAAAAAGAGAACCGTTATCCGTTAGATGTGTTGCGGGGGGGCGAGGACCTCAAAGGGCACGTTCTTGAGATCCTTAGCGACGAATTTATTTTTCTTTACCGCGAGGCCTCTGGGTTTGGAGACAAACCCTGGCAGATCGGAAGCTATTTCCGAAGTGCCGACGTCAACTCTGAGCTTGAGCGATTGAAGCGGGCCATGTTCGCCGGGTTGATCTGGTTAGTACTGTCGGTTTTTGTCGCCGTGCTTCTGGCAGGCCGGATTGCGAAACCTATCGTTGAGCTTGCAGGGGCTGCTTCGAAGATTGGGCAGCTTGAGATTTCGAAGACGTCTGAGTTGCCTGGCAGCGTTTTCCGAGAGCTCAATCAGCAGGCCGTTGCTTTTAACTCTATGCTTCATGGACTGAAGTGGTTCGAGGCCTACGTGCCAAAAAAGCTGGTTCGGCGACTCATTCAGCAAGACGACGGCAATGCGGCTAAGTCCGAGGAGCGGGTGGTGATGGTGATGTTCACCGATATCGCCGGCTTCACAACGCTGTCTGAGGCGATGCCGGCTGCTGAACTCGCGTCCTTGTTGAATGATCACTTTGCGATGCTCGCCAGCTGCATTGAATCAGAGGATGGTACGGGTGATAAGTTTATCGGCGACAGTGTGATGGCGTTCTGGGGAGCTCCCGACGAGCAGCCTGACCACGCTGAAAGGGCTGTTCGAGCAGCCAATTCCATTCGGACGGCGGTCGATCAGGATAACGCGCGCCGAACTGCACAAGGGCTTGCCCCACTCGCCGTGAGAATTGGTCTCCACTCCGGCTCTGTAACCGTCGGTAATATTGGCGCGCCGGAGCGGATCAACTACACCATTGTCGGCGATACTGTGAATGTCGTTCAGTGGCTTGAGCAGTTTGCCAAGAGCGTCGACAATGCAGCGGCACGACCATCCTCTGTGACTGTCGTATCGAGCGGGGCGATTGTTGGCCAACTCAAGAAAAACGATGATTGGTTCAGTCTTGGTATGCACAATCTGCGCGGGCGAGACGGCAAAATCGAAGTTTTTTATTTGGGGTAGAGTTGGAGCTCAAAATCCAACCTTGCTGATGGAAGCTGGTTCCGCATTGTTTGCGCGTCTTGCAGAACGCAATTGCGTATTGCGAACCGGCATTGTTCTCGATCGAATGGGATTTCTTTAGTCCATTGAAAATAAATAGAAAAAATTGATTCTCTGTGACGGTGTGCATCTTGCTTTGCAGTCTACATCTTATTTCTACGCAAAGGGTGTAAGCATGTTGAAGTACAGAAGAGCCTATCAAATTGGCCAGGATCGACGCCCGGCAACACGCCGCGAAGTTTCCTTGAAAGCTCAGTTTCAGTGCCACGGTTCTTTTGAATGGGTTTCGTGTACGGTGACTAACATATCTCCATTCGGTGCTGAGATCACTCTAACGGAGCCGATGATTGTATCGCGCTCAGTCCGCTTGCAAATCCTAGACGATTTATTTGATGTAAATGCCGAAGTGCGCCACCAGCACGGGCGTGTCTTTGGAATTGAGTTTACTTCTGCGCTATTAGAAGCTCTTGCTCGATATACTTGATCACTGGTGAGTTTCTTCAGCGAGTGTTGGGCGTGAATCGGTCGCTGAACTTATTGAGTCGACCAAGATTTACGTTCCGGCCAATAAAGTGAGCAAGTCGAACGATGATTCCATCCGGAACGATCTTGTTCTAGTTGCTGGATCTAGGTCTTTCGGCAGATCACTTCTATTGGAATGATCCGCTGTTCGGCGACGCCGCGTGAAGTGTTCTTCATCGCCTCTGCAGCGCGTTCTCCGTGAATGAGCTGCACGGCCCGATGTGGTGGTTTTTTACCCTGTTCAACCATCTGTCGGGCTTTCTTGCCATACGAGATGACCTTTTCGGATGCGTCCTCAAAGTTCTCGATGGCAAAGCCGCATTGNTCGAGGTTCTGTCGCGTCTCCGCTGGGGTCGCAAGAAAACTTGATGCTGCCGTTGCTGCCCACGGTGTGGGATAGCNCATGTCTTCGCCTGGGCCCTTCGCNAGCTCCGACAACGCCAACCATCCNCCAGGCCGAAGGACCCGANTGATTTCGCGATAGAGTGCTGCTTTGTCCGCAATATTCATAGACACGTTCATCGAATAGGCACCATCGAACGATGCATNGGGGAAGGGCATNTGNAGAGCATCACCGACATGGAATTCGACTTTGGCTTGAAGTCCCACNCGCTTGGTNAGTTCTTGGGCNACTTCGCAGAANTCTTCTGTCAAGTCGATGCCAGTTACTNTGCAGCCGAANCGGTCGNCCAAGTAACGCGCAGGGCCGCCGATACCACTTCCNANATCCAACANATGGTGATCTGATTGAATATCAAGCTTGGANGCAAGCTCGTCTGTTGCTTCTATCCCTCGCCCATGGAACTGGTCATACGGTGTGAGCTCAGCGATTGTCGGGCGCAGAGGATCAAAACCATCCTGAACTAGCGCAGCACTCAATCGTTGCTCCAGGTTGCCGCTCTGGTAGTGGCTTGCAATGACTTTCTCGTTCATGGCTGNTGTNCTCTGTTCGNTTTTGGCATGCTACGGCATACCATGCCTGTCTCAATGGCTGAACACCAGCACCATNGAAACAATTACAGCCTAATGCAGTCGATGGCAGCTGCTTGTCATNACCGTGTGCTGCTGCCATTTCAGAGTCTGATNNNGGGGCGTTAAGATGCCTTCATCNTTGCNACCTGCTCACGCAATTGAGCGACCTGATTTGATGGCTCTGGNTTGTCGTTTGCTTTGGTCGCAAACAGGTTGGCAAGTGCATCATCAATGTTGTCGCGCGTGAATTGTGGCTCGATGCANTCAAACTTGCACGATGCCAGTACCTGCTCGACGATGAACTTGGGCTGGAAATAGGNCAATGGAGCATCGTNCTCTCGGATGCCATTGAGGANTTGGAAGAANACTTCCTCGNTTAATTGAAGTCCATGCTTGGCAGCGAAACCTGCAAAGACTTCGAGGAAAAGATCCTCGGGTGGTTCGACGGTTTCCAGCTTGTAGCTAATGCGGCGCTGGAATGCCGGGTCCATCAAGTCGTCAGGGTGCATGTTGGTCGAGAAGATGACGATTTCGTCGGATGGAATCTTCGCGCTTTTGCCGGTGTGTAGCGAAAGATAATCGACACGGATGTTGAGAGGAACGATCCAACGATTGAGAATTTCTTCCGGTTTGGCGCGTTGGCGCCCGAAGTCATCGATCAAAAATACGCCGTTGAGTGCTTTGATATGCAGCGGCGCTTCGTAGAATTTTGCGACTGAGTTGAATTTTAAATCAAGCATTTCGATGGTCAATTCGCCGCCTGTCACGACCATTGGCCGATAGCAGGCAACCCAGCGAGGGTCTATTCGGCTGCGGCGAAGATCTGCTGAAGCTTTGTCATTGGATCCNCTTTCAACNACTTTGTGAACGCTCGGATCGAACACCTTCATGATCTCGCCGTCGATCTCAACACAGTAAGGAATGTAGATCACATTCTGGAAGACGTTGCCGACGATTTCTGCAACCGTTGTTTTGCCGTTTCCTGCCGGACCATAGATAAGGATGGCATTGCCAGAGTTGACGGNAGGACCTAGCCGGTTGACGAACCGATCCGGCATCACGAGGCCTTCGAATGCCTGATCGAGCTGTTGTCTTGTGACGACCTCATTGGTCACGCGTTGGCGGACGATACGCTCCTGATAGGCTGTCAGTGATACGGGGGCAGGACCGAAGTATTGGCTTCGGCTTAGAGCATCGATGGCGTACTCGCGGCCAGCACGGATTAGTCCGTAGCGCAGCTCAGCCCTGAGGCCGCTTCCTGCTCCAGATGACAACGCTTCGACAAGTTTGCGCTCCGTCGCGACCTGGAGCNGCTGATTGATTATCGTATTCGATAGTTTAAGAGACGCGACCATCTGAGACGCGGTCTCAAGGCTCTCCGCGTACATGCCCTTGATCGTCAGCTCGAGAAGAAAGACAGGGTCAATGCCAGTTGTATCAATCGTTGCTGGTGCCTGAGGGGCGTCTGTCAGCACTTCATCAATCTGTGCCTGGTTCATCAAACCCAGTGCCACGATGCTGTCGCTAAGTCTCCCGCCGTTGGTGCGCTGATGTTCTATTGCTCTATCGATATCCTGCGCAGAGACTAATCCCTTGGCTCTGTTCGGCTCTGATGTAGTTTTCCCTTCTAACTCCTGGCGCCGGCGAGGCATTGGCGGGGCGTAAGTCGCTCGCCGTCACGTTCAATCATGCG
>NZGY01000051.1 GCA_002689605.1 Filomicrobium sp. | reverse complement strand
AGCCGCTTCAAGGGCTGGATGGCGCGCTTCAAAGGCGTCGCTTCGAAATATCTGCCCAGCTACCTCGGTTGGCGCCGCATGATTGAACGTGACGGCGAGAGACTTACGCCTCGCCAGCGCCATGAGTTAGAGGGGAAAACTACATCAGAGCCGAACAGAGCCGTCGAGATAGACCTGCCGAACAATGTCCGCTTTGGGCGTCTCGGCAATGAAGTGCAACTTCGAACGGATAGCGAACGCTAAAACGCTCCCAATGACAGCTATTGGGATAAAGCGCTCTTTCTGCCTAAGTGTCCTTCTCTAGATGCCGTCACGGTAAAGCCTGCCGCACATCGCGTCTCGATTCTGTTTCGACGCAAGTAACTTACCCCGCTTAAAGGCCTCCTTGTCTTTCAGATATTGCACACGGCGCTTAGCGCAGTATTCAGCCATTAGCTCTTGTTGAGATCTAGCATCGTAGCTGTCGCCCTGGCGTTCTTGTCGTGGCTTAGGTGATGCTGCGGATGCGAGTGCTGCTGGCTTTTCAACTTTCGCTACTGGAAGACTAGCAGTAGTGGTCGGTGTCGCCGTGTTCTCGGGTACGCCAAGTGTCGAGCAACCAGTCATCAGCAATGAGGCTAATCCAAGTGTGCAATGGGCGAACGAAAATGATTTGAAAGTATCACGTTTCATTTGATCCTCTGAAGTCTAGCCGACAAGGAAACGCGCAACTTGTGGTTCGGCTCAACGAGATTATACCAAAATCTCGGACTCCGGCTAATCGTTTCGTTTGAAGCTGGATGCGAAGAAGAATCTCTACAACGCAGTGAGTCGATTAAATGGTTGGCTCACTGGTTGTGGCTTTTCACAACATCCCGTATCGGACCTCTAACGAAAGCGCGATTAATGCAAAAATTGCGATTGCTTTGCACTTGTATCAAGAGGAGTCTCACTTGCCTTCCACTATAGATGTTGGATTGTTAGAATTGCACCGCGCGTGCGTTGAGTGGATCACCCCAAAGTAGCAAGGTTCGTCTATGCTAAATTTGGCGCTTTTCTCTGTTTTGGCTGTTGTTGGATTTCTTGCATCTACTGACTTCGCACTGGCTCAGCGTGGTGGTGCCGCACTGCTGATTGCCAATTAAGGAAGTGGAGGCCTGCGCACCCCCGCAGCCCATATCAACGCTCAAATTGTGCAGCGGTCGTTTGTGCGCTTGGGTTTCGATGTCCGAAGGGCTCATGATCTCGATAATGTTGAGATGAAAAGAGAGATAGATCGCTTCTTGCGCAGGAACCTTTCTCGGAACGAAATCGTCATATATTTCTCAGGCCGATATGTGAACTACAACGGCGACGCGTTTCTTCTACCAAGTGACTTTGAGGCTGATCGCTTTGATTTGAGAGATCTCACCTTTAGAGCATTCCCTTTACGTGATCTCACCGAACGACTGCGGCGTAGCCAGAAGCAGGGAGCTCTCTTTATCGACGGCTGCTACCAAATTAACCTTCCCGGTCATGTACAGAGTGACTGTCGCGCGCGCTCTTTAGGTCTTGGCAACGTTCTTGTTCCGATCAATTCGCGGACGCCAATCCCAGCAGACAATCACAATATAGCTAGTACATTCGCTACCGCGCTCGCTGGTCGTCTGTTGGAACCAGATGTTGAAATCGGTTCACACTTATTCCGTGTTTTGTAGAACCTCGACTTGGTTCTCAAGGGGCTGGATAGCAGCTTTGATCGCGTGGTTCTTGCAAGAGTCTATCTGGTCAACTTTCAAGACTTTGATCGCATGAATTCGGTTTACACATTATACTTCAAAGAAGGCGGACTGCCAGCTCGGACATGCATAGGTGTGACAGGCCTGGCGGTTGGTGCGCTTGTCGAGATTGATCTCATCGTGGCGAGTTAAGCTTTTAGCTAAACAGGAGCAACGACGTGACATCAGTATCTCGGCGTGGATACCATGACATCGGGGGCGAAGCTGCAGGCCCGATCCCGATGGATGAGCCACCTTGGCTGCATTGGGAGAAACAGACTGAAGCCGTGCGAAGCCTGCTCGGAGACGGCACGCGACGTCTCGTTTCACTTGATGAACTAAGGCATGGCTTCGAAAGTTTTGGTGCTGATAAGTATGCGAAGTACTCATTCTATCGAAGGCGATTAGAAGCCATGATCGACGTTCTGGTAGAAAAGAATGTCATCACGAGATCGGAGCTCGAGGCGGAGATTGAAAACAAGAGACGAACGTGGACGAGCAAGGCTTGATGGGTGCAGACATGGCAACCGTTCGGCCTTACTTCGATATTGGTGAGTTGGTCAGGGTAAGAGACCTGCCAAAGGCGGGCCATGTCCGTGTCCCGTTCTATGCCCGAAACAAAGTGGGCCGGATCATCCAATTCTGTGGTTGCTATTTGAACCCTGAGGATCTGGCTACTGGTAATTCTGCTGGTCCGGCTGTGGAGCTGTATCGCGTTGCATTCCAGCAAACTGAACTCTGGCCCGATGATGAAAACCGTGCCGGTGATCAACTGGTCATGGAAGTTTATGCACACTGGCTCCAGCGCTGCCAAGCAGATCAATCAGAGCGCGATTGAAGAGGTCATTCACATGCCGCACGACGTCCCAGATGGCGAAGAGCACGAAGCGATCATCGTCGAGGACGACGCCTCAGACCTGGAGGGGCAGGTCATTGTCGACGCACTGCAGAAAGTGTTGGTTGCAAAGGGATTGCTAACTCCCACCGAAGTCACGCAGCAGATCCTCAAACTGGAGGCGCCCGGCACACACCTAGGCGCAAGAATCGCTGCTAGAGCCGTGTCAGACCCCGATTACAAAGAGCGGTTGATGGCCAACGGTAAAGAGGCAGCTATCGAAATTGGAGTGAATGTGGGAGAGGCTCAACTGATCGTTGTTGAGAACACGGCGACCACCCATAACCTTGTCGTTTGCACGCTGTGTTCGTCTTACCCGCGCTCAATCTTGGGTCAGCCGCCTTCCTGGTACGTCTCAAAAGCCTATAGATCTCGTACCGTGCGGGAACCAAGATTGGTTCTCAAAGAGTTTGGAACACAACTGAGCGATGAGATTGATCTCGTGGTTCACGACAGCAATGGAGACATGCGATATCTCGTTCTGCCGCAACCGCCCGATGGGCACGGATCTTTATCTAATGAAGCGCTCGAGAAATTCGTCACTCGTGATCACATGATTGGTGTGGTGAGGGGTTACACTTGAAGTGTCTTAGGTCTCTCCTTCGCATCTGGCTCAACGCATAAACGGAGGCCCCAACATTGGTGCACAAGGTCGACACAATCAAATCACTAGCTGCTTCGAGGGGCTCGGTTGGACTGACGGTATGCAGACCATACCACCGACGCCCGAACAGGTTCAGTCCTTGATCGACCAGGCGTTCGCATTCTAAGCTCATTGCCGAACGTATGCCAGATCAGGTTTATGATGGCGCACACCCAAACCGCCTCGTGCCAATTGCCGCCCGACCAGATCACTTTATGGTGGTGATCGGTGAAGACCCGGTTCGCTCAAGTACCTAAGCTTTGGTCATAATGGGATGCACGGGATTGCGACAACGAAACTGGCTCGTGCGCGCAGGTCCTGGGAAGGAAAGCAAAATGAAAATTGGCATTTGTGGTGCGGGCGTGGGCGGACTTTCCGCAGCAATTGGTTTGCTTGCCCTGGGCCATGACGTAAACGTTTTCGAACGAGCACCAGACATCAGAACAACAGGCGCCGGTTTCAATCTATGGCCAAATGCAGGGCGCGCAATCTATGGTCTCGGAATTCGCGAGCCGTATGAGGATATCTCGGTTCAGCTTGATCGCTACATTGAACTCGACACCGAGGGTAACGAACTCTTTTCGACCGACACAAGCGGTTGGCCGGAGAAGTATGGCGCAGCCGCTGTGGGACTTTATAGGCCGGATCTGGCTCGAATGCTGAGCGACGCTACAGGATTAGAGAACATAAAATTTGAACACGATATAGTCTCGGTCGAGAGTTTAGACGACAAGGCGATCTGCCATTTCAGCAATGGTGTATGCTACGAAGCTGATGTCATTATCGGCGCGGACGGAATCAATTCAAAGGTCCGCGAGCAATTGATTGGTGGCGTAACATTTTATCCCAACGAGCTTTATGCCTATCGTTTCCGCTCGGTTATTGACTTAAACGATGTCGACATTGACCCTGCCGCCCAAACTGGTTTTTATGCAAAAGAAGGTTGGCTCTCCTTCATCCCCATCGGCAAGGGAAAGGCATATTGGTTTGGATCGGTATCCGGGGCGGATACCTTTGAAGACTTCATCGACTTCTTCAGCAGTTGGACCAAATCACCAATACCGAAAGTTCTTGGCAGCACACCGCGAGAGCTACTTGTACAGAGCCCATTGCAAGATGTTGATGGTGTTCCATACCGGTGGACGCACGGACGGATCACCCTTATGGGCGACGCGGCTCATCCCATGATGCCCGATATGGCACAAGGAGCGAGTCAAACCTTTGTTGATGCAATCGCTTTGCGCGATGCGTTCGCGAACAATGATAATCCCGACGAAGCTCTGGTTGAGTACGAGACGAAGCGCCGTGAAGTTGCAAACGCGGTTGTGAAATGCTCGCAGAAGGGGCTTTTTCTTGGCAAGCATAACGTGGATCCATTGGCGATCCGATACCAGAATGAGATCGAAACCCTCGATACTTGAGTTAGTTTGAGCCAGAATAAGAAGCGCTGCCGAAAGAGCTGATCGAATGCATATTGATTCATAGTGGGGCGCACCTGAAGTGCAACAATCAGCTTATTGAAGTCACAAGGATTTTCTATGCATCATCACGTAACGAATTACACGGCCAGTAACTGGAGCTGGAAAACGAACTCTCCGTTTTCGCAAGCGGTCGAGATTGGCGATCAGGTCTTCGTCAGCGGCCAACAAGCCTTGACCCGGGATGGTGAAATTGTTGCGCCCGGAGACATCGGCTCACAAACGCGATCTGTGTTTGAAAACATGAAGGCAGCGCTCAACAGTGCAGGATTACAGATGAGCGATCTTGTTCGGCTAAATACTTACTATGTGTATGACGGAGCCGATGAGGACGCAACCGAGTTCTGGGAAGAAATGACCAGAGTCCGCCTCGAGTATTTCGCCGATCCAGGGCCTGCGGCAACTGCGGTTCGCATTAAGGGAATGCCATATCAAGGACAACTCATTCAAATTGAAGGGATTGCGCTAAAGGGCAACTCCCGATCCAACCGCAAACGCATTATGCCGGAGGGAAGTTGGGATTGGAGTATTGCAGTACCACTGTCGCAAGGTTGGGAAGCAGACGGTCGGCTCTATGTTGGCGGCCAGATTTCCGCGGACGAGAACGGCGCTTCAGTCCACGTCGGCGACCTAAGCGCACAGACGCGCGCGATCTACGATTTCATAGGCAACGTCTTGAAGGATGGCGGGGCGTCGTTCGAAGATATCGCCCACGTCAAAATATGCGTGAAGTTCAACAGTGTAGACACTGATGGGACACGGTTCCTAGACAGAATTTTGGAAATTACCAAGGAATACTGCGGGTGCAACGGACCGACAATTACTTGTTTTGGTGTTGATCTTCTTTATCCAGGTCTCGATCTCGAAATCGACGCGATGGCCTTTAAAGGGAGACACGAACGGGCGTCCACAGGAACCACGCCAGAGAAAGCGCATGATGGTTCATTTGCCGACAGTGTGAGTGCCTCGGGAGAAATCTGGGTGGGTGGGCAAGTGGCTCAAGACGATGACGGTAAGATCATGGCGCCCGGCGATTTTGCAGCCCAATCCAGAATTGTGTTTGAGCGCCTGAAGGAAGCTCTCGTGCCGTTAGCTGCATCCTTGGATGATGTTGTGAAGCTCAATCTCTTTTTCGCTGCGGAAGGCGAAGACGTAAGCGAGGAACTCCACACCGCAATGGCTGTCTG
The DNA here is from genome assembly GCA_002689605.1 of Filomicrobium sp. Classification (GTDB taxonomy): domain Bacteria; phylum Pseudomonadota; class Alphaproteobacteria; order Rhizobiales; family Hyphomicrobiaceae; genus Tectiglobus. Next base: position 8,957 of record NZGY01000051.1, on the reverse strand, counting down.
GTCGGAGCTGGCACCTCAATCCACGCCCGCCATGACGCCTGTCCGGGTGTATGAACTTTCCCAACCCGGACTGCTTTTTCAGGCAGATTGCATCGCAATCAAATCCACTTAACTCAAACGAATATTAAAGCATTCAAGTAGGAGTAAACGTTATGATCAAGAATCCAGTGCCATGGCCAAACGGTGCGAAAGTTGCCTGTGCCATCACCTTCGATATTGACACCGATAGTATTCTCCATCTCGAACATCGCGATCGGGCGCCGGACATGATGGCCACGATGTCGTGGCTCAAATACGATCTGGTTGCTATCCCTAGAATACTGGACATGTACAAACACCATGGGATCAAACAAACCTTCTTCTACCCGGCGTGGTGCATGGAGAGATATCCCCATCTCGTCGAGGCAATTCTGGAAGGCGGGCATGAGATAGCCGCCCACGGATACCTGCATGAGAATCCAAATAAGTTAAAGCCGGACGAAGAACTCTATTGGTTTGAGCGTCAAGTTGAGGTCATTAAGAAAATGACGGGCAAGAGCCCAAGAGGATGGCGCGCGCCACTCTACAACTACTCCAAGAGCTCCATTGATTTCATGATCGATAAGGGCATGATTTACGACGCGAGCTTAATGGGCGACGACATACCCTACGTGATGCAAACCGACAAAGGGCAGATCATCGAACTTCCTACGCAATGGGCAATGGATGACTGGCCGCATTTCACCCACGCACCAGATATGCACTATATGATGCCTATCAAGTCGCCAGATGAAGCTATGAATGTTTTCATGGCAGAGTTTGAAGCCATGCGCCGGCACCAGGGACTTTGGATTACTGTCTGGCACCCGTTCGTATCTGGACGTCTGGCCCGCTGCGAGCGAGTCAGCAAGATGATTGAATATATGCAAGGAACGGGCGACGTGTGGTTTGCAACTATGGAAGAAATTGCAATGCACGTTCAGAGGTGCATCGATGACGGTTCGTGGTTGCCACGCATTGACAAACTGCCTTACTACGATGCCCCAATCCCTGAACTTAATGATGGAACTCTTGCTTAACTCAAATGCCGACATGCAGCCTGCGGCCCCGACTTTATGAGTTGGTGCTGCCCACATCGTTTGGTTTGAGGAACAAGTTAAAAGCAGGCTGCAGCACGCAGTAGTATTGTTGCCTGCTTAGATAGGCCTCTCAGCAAGTCTCGAAGTCCATCATTGCGCTCCTGGAATTCCGAACTCAGCAAGCCAGCGCCTATAAACGACTGACAGCTTATCGGCGCGAACATGCAACTCTTGGCGCAAAGCCTCTGGAATCATTGCCGGGCGCTGACTGTTGACGATCGGAACATCCTCTCCAAAGACATCATCGTTGCGTGCTGAAATGCGCTCATCACCATCTTCCTTGTCAAAGTTTGCGCTTGTCAGTACCCACATCAGGCTAACGTCATCTTCAACTGGTGTGACCGGCATGAAATGCGAAAAGCATCGTTCTTCATCCAGTGACTTCATGAGATAAGGCATGAAGGGGCGCGGGATCCAGAAGCGATAAGTACTCTGCACGGGCATGCGGCGGTGATCACCCGCAGGTTGTGAGACAACAATCGGTCCGGCGCGCAATCCATCGCTCGTGCGATCGACATCATAGTCTTCTATTTCATCTGGCTCACCTGATTGACCAAGCATTGAGTCGTGGACGAATGGAAAATGAGAGACATCGATGACATTCTCAAGGGCCCGCGGTGCGCTGGCTCTGAACTCGTAAGGGCCGGTGAAAACCTTGAGAAAGTCGCTGTCATTCCATTCAGGATGCTCCGGCACTTCGGAGTTTGGTTCACCGAGACAGACCCAAATAAAGCCATTCTTCTCCTGGCAGGCGTAAGTCTGCGCACAAGCGCGAGCCGGAACTGGCGCTTTGGGCTATGCGGGGATGAGTGTGCAGGTTCCTTCGAGGTTATAACGCCAGCCGTGGTATGGGCATACCAGCTCGTTGTCGACGACTTGTCCAAGTGAAAGGCGCGCACCACGATGAATACAGAGGTCGAGCCAAGCAACGGCCTTGCCACTGCTGCGCCAAATCACAAGGTCCTGTCCAAGCAACCGAATTGGCCGGACATCTCCCTCGCTTAGACTATGCGACCTGTAAACAACATGCCATTCGTTTCGTAGAGCATCACTATTGATCATAGTGCACCATCTGATTTTGTGTTTACGAGCTATGCGGACAGACCACTGCGATACCGACAGGTGGCGAACACGCGGTATCATTGTTTCTTCTCGTTCCGTTCCAATTCGCATTCCAGGAGCTCGAGGCGATCCTGCCCCCAAAACGGCTGATCATCGATAATATAGAATGGCATTCCAAATACGTTTCTTGAGACGGATTGATTGGTTTGCTCTTTGTAAGCGGACATTGTATCCGGGTCGGCAGTCGCCTTCAGCAAGGACATACCGTCAAAGCCCTCGGAATCTGCGATTGCACAGAGTTCCTCAGACGTAAAAGGAAACCGCTCTTCTGCCCATAACGCACGTTGAATAGCATGTGCCAATTTGAGTGAATCGAAACCGGCAAGCTTGGCCGCTGTCACCATAAGCGCACCTTCGAGTTCGTTGGGCTCCTCAACCTCTCCACGATAAAATTTTGGTTGAGGATTAATCGGGACTCTTCTGAATTGCCCCCAACGTGCGAGTTCGACCAATCTGTAGGCTTTGCGCAGCGGCGGCCTCTTTGGCAATGGCACAGTCCTCGCTCGTTCAAACATGACGTCATAGTCAACAATGATTGGGTCGATTTGAAGAGAATGACGTTNTGCAATTTCTCGCAGCTTATCATTGCCAAGATAAGACCAAGGGGATGCTAAGGCATAATAGTACTCGATAACTCGACTCATGAATGGCACCGTTGAGGTTTAATTGAACTCTTTCTCACAACGTAGCACCATCTGCCCTATGCTCAAGTTCTACGACTGACCGGTATTCCCACTGGCCTGATCAACTAAGTTGTCAATTTCCTCCTGAAGCAGCTCAGGGTGCATATCCCAGCCGATCGCAACAATACTGTTACGATCAGTCTCTTGTGTTTGCTGATTTAAAAGCTGTAATGGATGGACTATATCTCGAACGCTCTGAAGGATGGCAGGTTGGTCGAATTCTTCTAACTGCAAAATGCCTTTAATTCGCAGGATATTGCCACCGTAACTTTCAAGCACACGATCCAGCCAGCGTTGGACGGCTTCAGCAGTCAGACGCCCATGAAATGATGCTCCCGCGGTTACGAATTCTGTCTCGCCGTGGACACCTCCATCCTCCAACTCCGGCAACACCCGTGCAGCGGACGCTTGAGTACCTTCTTTTAGGAGTTCGATGAATCCGTTAGGCAGCATTTCGAATTTTGCGTCGACAGATTTTCCAGTCGCATTCTCCTTCTTGATTATGTTTTCAATGGCCAGCCGGTCCTCTTGACTAGCAATATCGGCCTTCCCGAGGACAAGGATATCCGCCGCGCTCACTTGAAAGCGGGCTTCGATATGATTTTGAAGTGTGCTCCGTCCGAAAAGGCAATCAACAACAGTTACAACGCATGGGAATTGAAATGCTTTGGCGGCAAGTGGATGCTGACTAATTGTTTCAAGAATTGGTACAGGGTTTGCTGCCCCCGAGGTTTCTATAACGATCCGCGAGGGTGGCGCCGGTAAATCTAATAGCCGCGAGATGCCCTCGGCTACTCCACCCTTTGGCTGACAACAGAGGCAGCCCCCTTCCAGAAGCAGAATTTCGTCACTTGCCCCGACAACTAGGCTGTGGTCGATGCCAATCTCTCCGACTTCGTTGATCAGCACAGCAGTGCCGGTCATGGCTGGATCCCGCAACAAGGCGTTTAGTAGAGTTGTTTTTCCACTTCCCAGGAAACCAGTCAGNAGTATCAGTGGAATTGGATCTCCCGATGCTGTCATGGTGTTTGAGTNCCGTTCTGGGATTGCGGTAAGAGCCTTAGCAGGTCTNTAAGGTTAGAGAGCGTTACATCAACAAATTCATGCTGACCAGTCTGTCCCCTCCTAGGCAACCAAGCCGTACTCATCCCAAACGTTTTTGCACCCTGCATGTCATTCACAAGATCATCACCAACGTACAAAACTTGTTCCGCTGAAAGTTCCATCACACCGATAGCATGCTCAAAGGCTCGCGCATCCGGCTTGGCCCAGCCTATGGCGCCAGAGACCGTGACCGTATCNATATGCGAGAGCAAATCGAAATGTTCNAGCGATTGGTAAACTGCTGGAGGATGAGGATAGTTGGAAAGGAGACCAATGCTGAATTTATTTCGCAACTGAGGTAGAACAGCCTCGGCATGCGAGATTTGCCAGCATTCTGAAGCAACACGCTCGCCAAATCGGCGAGCCATCCAAGCTAGATCATTGTCGTCTGGCTCTTGTGCATCAGGAAAGGTCTCATGAAGTGCACGCTTGAAGCGTTGCTCAAAACTATGTTCTTTTCCAGTTTCCAACGTTTCCTGAATTTGCTTGGCAGCAACCGCTTGGTAGTTTTGACAGAACGCCGGCCAGGACTTTTCGTGATCTCCATCTCTTGTTGCCACATACTTGATTGGCATATCTTTTTTGTAGAATTCTTCGACGCAACCGAAATGGCTCTCAGGATCTGTTGTGATGCCGGGCGGGTGGACCAACGTATCGCCCCAATCAAACAACACACCTCTTATATCGCTTTCAAAAAGCCTAGAGGGCGACATCAGCTACTCCAATAACGGTCGGTGAATGAGCAAGGCATGTTGCTATCGGACCACGAAAGGTCAAACTTTGTGCAGCCCAATGTTTCCATTCAGCGGTAGACTACGCTCGATATTAGATAGTCGATTGCCATCCGTTCGACATGACGGGTCTGCCCGCGTAGTGTTATATCCTTCACAACGCAATCGACAGGTTTTGGAGATCTAATGGCTGCGAAAGCGATCATAGGTGGACGGATTATTGATGGTTTCGGTGGTGATCCAATCAATGCTGGCATAGTTCTCATTGAGAATGGACGTATAACAGACGTCGGTTCAGCGGATAGGATCATCGTACCGCGCGGGGCCGAAGTTATCGATGCGGACGGCCATACTGTTTTGCCCGGCATTATAGATTGCCATGTGCACGGGACATACAGATCACGAGATGTACGTCGCCATCTCCTAAATTCGCCTACCTACAATGTGTTGCGATCCACCCAGATTATAGAAGAGACGCTGGCTTGCGGTGTTACTTCCGCCCGGGATATGGGAGGTGCTGACGCTGGATTCCGGCAAGCCATAGAAGAGGGGATTATTCCGGGACCGCGGTTGCAGATCTCGATAGCTATGGTGTCGCAAACCGGCGGACACGGAGATTTTTGGGTGCCGGCTGGTATGCGAATTCCAAAGCGTACATGGTTGCCAGACGCTGTAGCCGATGGCGTTGATGGTGTCCGCAAAGTTATTCGCCAACTCCTAATGGCTGGTGCTGACTTCATCAAGATTTGCGCCACCGGTGGGATAACTTCGGTCACGGACAGTTGGGATGAGCCTCAATTTACTGTCGAAGAGCTGCAGTGTGCCGTCGAGGAAGCTGCCGCAAAGGGCAAACCTGTTGCCGTACATGCCGAAGGGATTGATGGTATCCGCAATGCGCTAAGTGCCAATGTGCACTCTGTCGAACATGGCTGGTTCATTGATGAGGAATGTATCGACCGGATGTTGGAGCAAGGCACATGGTGGGTGCCCACATTAGCCCTTGTACCGATGTCGATTGAGCATCGAAAGAAAGATGCTGCATGGAGCCAGCAACAGCTTGGTGAAGAAGAGCAAAAGGATGCGCAGATTCACCGCAAAATGCAGGAAGGGCAACTTCCAATCTGGCGGGAAGCGGTTCGCCGCGGCGTTAAGATCGCCATGGGAACAGACCAATCTCATCGCTTACTTGTTGGTGAGAACATGGTCGAGCTGCGCTTCATGGTCGAGTATCTCAGTATGTCACCCATGGACGTGCTCCTGTCTGCAACAACGAAAGCAGCTGAATGTATGGGCCGCGACGATCTTGGTGCACTCACCAAAGGACGGTTGGCTGATGTGCTGGTGGTTGAAGGTGATCCGCTCGACGACATCTCAATCCTGGAAAACCGTGATCGACTGAAACTCATCATGAAGGAAGGTGAGGCTTACAAGAATAGCTTGTCTTCCAACTGACAGCCCTGGAACATCCGCCCTTTGTTTGAAGATTGACTGCTGAAAGGTGATGCCATGCAATTGAATAGATTTATGATCCGCCCATTCGTTGAAGCGGGCCTCCGGGAAGAGTTAGCAGCCGGGGACACAACGGGTGGCTTTTTGGTGCTTGATGATGACCCTGTCCAGACAGGCCAGATCTACTCCAAAGCCTATGGCATAGTTTGCGGCCTACTGCTGGCTGATGAGACCATTCGTATGTTGGATGAATCCGCCGAGGTCGAACATGCTGTACGCGACGGTGATGAAGTCAGCCCTGGAACGACACTGCTGAAAATTACAGCTCGGACATCGACATTCTTCGCGATTGAACGTTGTGCCCTCGATTGGATTCAGCAGCTTTCCGGGATCGCTACGAAAACTAAACGCTACATGGACATGGTCAAGGGCACAAAAGTGCGGATTACGGATACGCGTAAAGGCTGGCCAAGCCTTCGTGTCCTGCAGAAATACGCTGTTCGGGTCGGTGGTGCTCACAACCACATCTTCAATCTGAGCAACTGCATTCTAATTAAGGACAACCATATCAAGGCGGCCGGAAGTTTGACGAATGCCGTCAACACGATCCGCGCTCACGCGCAACATACATTCAAGATTGAGGCCGAGTGCGAAACATTGGACATGGTGCGAGAGGCACTCGATACCAATGTGGAAATAATCATGTTTGACAACATGGACCTTGAGGAGATGCGCGAAGGTCTCAAGCTCGTGGATGGGCGCGCCATGACAGAAGCTTCTGGCGGTATCAACGAACAGACGATTGGACCAATCGCACAACTTGGCGTCGACATCATTTCGCTTGGCGATCTCACCCACAGCATCAGCGCTCTAGATGTCAGCCTGGATATCAAAGATATAAAACCAAGCGCTTTGCGAACAATCAAACGCTTGGAAGAAGCTCGATGACCTGAGCTACTAACCGGAGCACAGGCGTCATCCTCACACCGCCAAGAGATAGAGCAAACCTGCGCATGGCAAAATCTACAAAAGAAAAATCAAAGGCCTCTCCTAAGAACAAGTCGAAGGCCAAAATGCTATCATTCAAAGTTAGTCACGGCATTATGCCGGCGCTTGATAGTGACTCCGTTTACGATGTGTTGCGCACCGTTGAAGCCACTACACGTATCGAAGGTATCATTGGCTATAAGATCGGACTTACACTAGCATTGAGGCTCGGCTTGCCCGGAGCTGTGTCGCTGCTGAGAGAGGTGACTGATCTCCCAATCATCTATGATCACCAGAAGGCTGGCCCAGATATTCCCGACATGGGCCCAAAGTTCTGTGCTTTGGCTGCCGAAGCCGGCGTATCAGGCCTCATTTTGTTTCCACTAGCCGGCCCCAAAGCCGTGGATGCTTTCGTGGGCGGTTCGTTGGAGTCTGGTTTGTTGCCATTGGTAGGCGGTGACCTGCCGTTGAAAGACTACAATGCCAGCGGTGGCGGCTACGTCATTGATGACGCCCTGGAGCAGATTTTCAAACGTGCTGTCGATCACGGTGCGAGCCATTTCATTGTGCCAGGGAACACCGATGAGAAGGTTCGCCATCATGCATCCGTACTGGTAAATGCTATTAGGAAACCAAGTCTTGTAATTCCAGGCATAGGCGCGCTTGGCGGCAACATCTCGGATTGCTTCGCAGCTGCCAAGGGCTGTCGTGCCTATGCAGTAGTTGGACGCGCAATCTATGGAGCGAATGATCCAGCCGAAGCCGCGAAACAGCTGGCCGGAGAGGCACTTGCATTCGCATAGATGTACTTAAGATTAAGCCAAGAGAGGAACCGCCGGTTAGGGCGGACAAGAGATATGTTTCCAGAACGGACGAAGGAACTTGCGGCAAGCGTTCTCGATGGAGCACGCAAAGCAGGAATTCGCGTGACCACTGTTGAGACGGTCACATCAGGTTTGGTTGCGGCTGCTCTTACGTCAGTGTCTGGTGCATCGAGNATTGTTGAGCGCGGTTTCATTCTCTATCACGACAGCGCCAAGGCAACAGGCCTGGGTGTAAGTGAAGAGGTTTCCCGCACACATGGAGCTGTAAGCGCGGAAGTCACCAAAGGGCTCGCCGAGGGAGGATTGGCAAACTCGACTGCCGGGATCGCTATCGCGGTAACCGGGTATGCGGGGCCGACTGGCGGCAATGACAAGGACCCAGTCGGGACGTGTTACGTTTCTGTATCTCGCGAAGGCCAAGAGACAGTTGTCGAGCGCCATGTTTGCGACGGCAATCGAGATGAAGTCCGTCTTGCCGCCGTTGAGGCAGCGCTCAAGCTAGCAACTGCTCAGTTGTGAGAGACGCTGCCAGTCTGCCGCTATTATTCCTGCCAAATGGTCATATCATATGTTTTGAAAGGTATGCGTGATGTACACCGGTCCCGTCGAGCTGCTTCGCTCGTATCNGTGACGCTGGAATGACCGCTTTGTGGACTTCGCGTTTTTGTTGCGATGCAGCAGCAGACTTCTGCAGCACGTCCGCTTTTGTGACAGAGCCTATGAGACAGGTGTCTCGGCCCCCTAAAACTGTGCCATCATTTGGTTAGCAGTTTTGGAGNTTGGCATGGCCCGGAAGNGGTATTCGGNCGNANATATCCTGAAGCTTTTGAGTGAGATNGANCTACATCTGGCCGGTGATGCGGATGTCGCAACGGCGTGTCGGGCCGCAGGGGTGAGTGACGCGACGTACTATAACTGGCGCAAGAAGTTTGGCGGCAT